>CAYWBO010000004.1:2024-59065 GCA_964456625.1 uncultured Lentimicrobiaceae bacterium
CCGTGTTCCCTGCCTCCTGAAAAATCATCAAAATATCCGTTGTGTTTCCAGACTCCCAGTTTAAAATTCCCGCTATGATTCAACCAGGGCAGTTGATCCCAATTGAGTCCGGATTCAACAATAAACAATTGTCCGTGAAGTGACATCTGTGCCGATGACGGATCGCCGTAAAAATTCAGAAAATGAGTGCTTTGATTGGCCTGATAAAGAGCAAAGTCGGCGAAAAACAAATGATTCGGATTAAAAAAAAGTGTGATGCCCGGCATCGGATCGGGAAATGTGGGAAAAACAGGAAAAGCCGGCGTCACCTGTGTGGGGCTGTTGATGAACCCAAGGCCGTTGTCAATGACGCTGAATTCAGTATTGGCATCCACTTTTCCCAGTTTAATCCTTAATTTTTTGTCGAATAAGAGCTGCTGGTACCATATCTCCAGCGTTTCAAAAAACGGATCCGCATTATTTTTGTCAAAAACCTGCAGGTCACCCACCAGTTTGCTTGTCGGGTTGTCTCCTCCGTGATATTCAAAATCGACATAAAAAGTTCCTCGTTTCCATCCCAACAGTTTTTCCAGATCCACATTCATATTGGCGTCCAGCAACGCCGAAAAGGCAGATCCTGTTTGGATGCCACCCGCGAAATTATAATACCCTTCCAGCGATCCGATGGTACCAAAAGTGACTCCTCTTTTGCTCCATGATCTTGTTTTAGGGTGAATGGTATCGTTTTGCGAAAGCGAAATACCTCCTGAAGAAATATACGAAAACGATCCGGACTGTTGCGCACACAAAGAAACAGACCCCAAGAATCCGGCCAGAAAGAAAAAACACGGTAACAAAGAGCGGAAAATCTTTTTCATGAAATGCGACTCAGTTTTCAGCTTATGTACAAATTTTTTGTGACCTACAAAAATAAGCATTCCTATACTAAAATAGCCATATAAAGCAGAAACTGAATTAATATGAAGCTTTTATTACCGGATAACACTCCAGGATTCCTTTAAACGAACCTTCCTGCCGGTAATCTCCAGCAAATCGCTTTTGATGTCCGCCTTCTTCTGAAAATCAGGAAGTTTTAACCTGACATATTCTCGATGGTCCCCCGCACTTTCCCAGAAAGTGGAAACAAGATAACGGTTGTCCTGAACCGTATTTCCAGAGAAGACACCCCCCAGCATCCCTTTTGATTTTTGCATTCCCGGAAGCCAAATATCCTGCTGGACTTTTTCGAAATGCGTCGTCCTGGCAGGTCTGACCATACAATTGGCAATTCTCAGCAATCTGCCATGACGGGCTGCCTCCGAAAGAGAATTTGTACTACCCGGCATCTCTGTCTTCGCATCAAAATAACTGACATTTATTGATTTATACGTCGCTTGCTGATCATTCACCTTAAATATCCTGCCGTGAAGGTTTTTCATAAATGAATCCAGATCGCCGGTGCTTTCCCAAAAAGCAATGATACAGGCCGTGTGTGGATTGTCCACATCCCAGCCGCCAACCTGAGCCAGGAATCCCCTGGTATCTTTGATTTCGGCCCACTGTTCCTGTGCTTCGGAGAACGCCTGTTTCTTATCAATATCTACTTCGCAGACAATCCATTTTACAATCATGATTTTTCCTTTAGACGGCAAAAGTCACAAAATCAACTCTTTGATAAGCTGTTCCGTTTTGACGACCGTTGCAAATTCACCCTCCAGGCTGGCAAGCGCCGTTTCATGCATTAATTCGGCAGGATACACCTGACCTTCCAGTCCTTTTTTGTCAAAAGTGGCGGTAGCATCATAAACCACATAAGTATCAAATCCAAAATTGCCCGCCATGCGCACCGTTGTTGAAACACAATGGTCGGTGGTCAATCCGGTGATCACCAGTTTTGTGATGCCTGCCTTTTCCAGTTGCTGTTTCAGATCAGTTCCGATAAAAGCGCTGTTCACATTTTTCCGGATGACCGGCTCATTACCAATGGGAGCCACCACTTCTTTAAAATCATTCCCGGGTTGCCCTTCCACCAGCCGCGATTCCGGATTCGCGGAGCAATGTTTCACATGAAAAACAGGCCAGGAATTCTTTCTCCACAGCTGGAGCAATATGGCAACCTGGTTTTCTGCTTCCGGGTTGTTTCGGTGGCCGCCCCAATAATCGATGTCATCAAATCCTTTTTGGATGTCGATCAGGATCAGCGCAGGTTTGTCTTTTTTTGAAAGGTTCATCAGTAGGTTCACATTTTGAAGGCGATTTTAATTCCGGCAATGGCCATGTCTGTTCCGATGATCGCCAGGATCAACCCCATAATTTTCCCGATCACCGTGATGATGTTTTGCCCCAATTTCTCCACAATTCTTTCACTCATAGTAAAAGCCAGATATGTCAGGTAAATCATCAGCGCAAAGATCACGATAACGATGGCGATATGAATATAGCTTCCCTTGGTAACATCGTTCATAGCTGTCACGATAGTTCCGGGCCCTGCGAGGATGGGGATGGCCAAAGGCGAAATCGCCACCCCTTCATCGGGCTCCACGTCTTCCTGGTGATGTATTTTCGATTTTTTCGACTGCAGCATCTCAAATCCCACATAAAACAGCAAAATCCCGCCTGTGATTTTAAATGCCGGAATGGTAATGCCGAAAAGCTGGAACAGATATTTTCCGAGGATGACAAAAAATAAGACAATGATAAAAGCCGTAAGGCATGATGTTTTAGCAATACGTTTTTTCGTGATTTCATCCCGGTCGCCTACGAGCCCCAGAAAAACGGGGGTGTTGGCAATGGGATTCATAATAGCAAAGAAACCCGTAAAAACCGTTAGCGCATAAGTAAAAAGTCCGGAAGTCATTTTATTTGATTTTCAATAAATTATTACATACGAGGCCTGCAAATCCACATTAACGGTTACGTTTTGTACAGAATTTGCTAACCACAGACAAACGTACAAAAAAGAGATTAAAAAAGGATTTCATTTCAGCTCCTGCCAAAGATGAATTGTCTTTTTAACGTTTTTTTAAAGCAGGACAACAGATGCTGACATCCTTTTCATTAGATAATTTTATGAATTCCGACTGACAAAATTTCCATCCAACTTACCGAAATATAGGCTGGCACGATTTTTAACCACCTTTTGATATTAATTTTCTGATTAACTTTGCGCCTTCTTACTTTTTTACATAAAAGCAGATGAATAAAAATTCCGTAATAGGTTTCCTGTTAATTGGAGCCATTTTTGTAACCTGGATGTTTTGGATGACCCCGTCAAAGGAAGAAATCGCCAAACAAAAGCACGTTCAGGATTCACTTGCCATGGTTCAGCAGGCACAGGATTCTTTGAATAAGATAAAAACAGCGGCAGGGCAAAAAAGCCAGCAGCAGGCCGTTACCCCAAAAGCTACAAACAACAATGCCGTTGAGCAGAAAGCAAAAAAGCCTGCTACCACTGGTGTTTTTTCTTTCAATGCCAACGGAAAGGAACAATACTACACGTTGGAAACGGATCTTGCCAAATTTAAGATCAGCAAGAAAGGCGGTTTTATTTCTTCTGTGGAATTAAAAAAATACAAGACCTGGGATAAAAAACCCCTCTATCTTTTCGACTCAACCACAAGTAATTTCGGGATTTCTTTCTTCTCTGACAATCAGCTCGTCAATACCAGTAATCTTTATTTTGAGCCCGTTCTGAGCGGTACAAACAAGACCCATTTTGACGTCAATGGAAAGAACACACTTACTTTCCGCATGAGACTTTATGCCCGCCCGAAAAACGAAAGAGGCCCTGATCCGAGTTATATAGAATATGATTACACCTTTACAGGTAATAATTACATGCTGGGATTCAAGATTAACCTGCATCACATGCAAGGGATCATCCCGGACAACATGAATTACGTCGATTTGAAATGGTACGCCGATATGCTGAAGGAAGAAAAGAATATCGATCGCTTCAGCGGTTCTACCGTTTATTACAAATATCTTCACGAAAGCGTAGAGCACCTGGCTGAAAAGAAGGATGAGAAAAAGGAGATCACAACCAAAGTAAGATGGGTATCGTTCAAGCAGCGCTTTTTCACCAGCACCCTGATCGCCGACAACTATTTCAATGACGGTGTTGTTGATGTTCGTAATGAAAAGAAAGAAGAAACCGGAATAAAGGATTATCTGAAAACCATGTCGGCAAACGTGACCATTCCTTTCAGTGTCATGGATCCAAAGCCTATCGGTTTAAGATTTTATTTCGGCCCAAATAAATTCTACACCTTAAAATCTTATGGCCTGAAGCTGGAAAGGCAGATTCCCATTGGCTGGGGATTTTTCCTGCTGGCGTGGATTAACGAATACATCATTATCCCGGTATTTGACTGGCTGGGCGGATTTGGATGGAATTATGGTATCGTAATCCTCGTGTTGACTATTTTGCTAAAACTGGTACTCTTTCCCATCGCTTCCAAAACTTACAAATCTTCTGCAAAGATGCGGGTTCTGAAGCCTGAGGTGGATGCCATCAACGCCAAATTCCCGAAGAAAGAAGACTCCATGAAGAAACAGCAGGCTGTTATGGCTCTTTACAAAAAAGCGGGGGCCAATCCGGCGTCCGGATGTATTCCGATGCTGTTGCAGATGCCGATTCTGTTCGCCATGTTCGAGTTTTTCCCATCGGCCATCCAACTGCGGCAGCAATCCTTTCTCTGGGCACACGACCTGTCAACTTACGATTCCATACTTCATTTACCCTGGAACATCCCCATGTATGGTGATCATGTGAGTCTTTTCACGCTGCTCATGACCATTTCTACTGTGATGTACACCTATCTGAACAATCAGATGATGGGTTCACAAACTCAGGGAATGCCAGGAATGAAAACTATGATGTACATCATGCCGATCATGTTCATGGGAATCTTCAATGACTACGCATCCGGTTTGAGTTACTACTATTTCCTCGCTAACATTATCACATTCCTGCAGATGTATATCTTCCAGAAAAGCATCAACGAGGATAAGGTGAGGAAGCAAATTGAAATGAACAAGAAAAAGCCGAAAAAGAAGTCGGCATTCCAAAAACGACTCGAAGAAGCGCAGAAACAGGCAAGAAGATAGTTATCGCTAAAAACGATCTCTGTGCAAGGCCTTTCCGGATTTCTATCCGATGACCGGTCCATAAAATGACTGATCGGGGACCGTACCCGGCGGGAAGCAGGGTCGTTTCAACTAAATTGACAGGAACCTATGGAACTAAGTATATACGATAAAATCGGCGAGCAAAACATTCGTAAGCTGATCCACGATTTTTATGCAGGTGTAAGAAAAGACGCTGTGCTTTCACCCCTTTACGAAGGAGATTTTGATGCAGCCCAGGAACGTCTTACCTTGTTTATGATCCAGTACCTGGGTGGACCCCAGACCTATTCTCAACAACGGGGACATCCTGCCTTAAGAAGACGTCATGTGAAATTTCCGGTCCAGGATGATACCATTACCCATTGGCTGGAAAATATGAAGTCGGCGCTTGAACAGTCGCAAATCGACGCCGAACACAAAGACTTTTTGTGGGATTATTTTCAAAATGCAGCAGAATTTCTGAGAAACCGTTGAACGCTTTCCCAAAAAGACTCAGGGAGCCCACAATACAAAGGGATACTTAGTAAGCCTTGTTACCAACGTAATGCGCCAGGGTCCTTGAGCTGATATAATCTACAAACTCCCGGGTCATTTTAACAGTAATATCATCAAAGATGCAACCTTCGAAAGGACAAAAAGACCTGTTAACAGGACATGTTGTCACTTCTATTTTCCCTTCGACAGACTCGTAAATATCTTTGAGCGTAATCATTTCAGGCTTTTTGGCAAGATAAAAACCACCGGCAGGTCCTCTGGTAGAATTAAGAAATCCATCCTTAACCAGTTTTTGCATGATTTTGGAGGTATGATATTTGGAGCTGCCGGTTTTTGTAGCCAGATCATTTACGTTGGTAGTGCTTTTTGAATCGTTCTTGGCGATAATAACCATTGAATGTAATGCAATGGATGCGCCTTCTGTTAGGTTAAAAATATGGGACATGATCAATTAAAGTATTTAGGGTCAAAATTAAAGAATTCCATATAATATGTGAACCGGGAATACTGAAAAAGGGCTTATTTATTTCGTTTATAAACTAATGGCCCTCTTTCATCAAAATTATTATTTATGATTATTTTTATTGTTTAGAATTCACAATTATGATTGCAATCTTTCCGGTCATAAAACAAACGCTGCTGATCACGTTGTTTGTTTTGGCTATGATGCTCATTATCGAGTATTTAAATGTGATGACCAAAGGATTATGGAGCAAGGGGATCAAGAAGAACAAATTACAGCAGGTGCTCCTGGGTTCGTCTTTAGGCGTTATTCCGGGTTGTCTGGGAGCCTACACAGCTGTCTCTCTTTACATACATGATATTATAGGAACCGGCGGGCTTGTTGCCACCATGATCGCCACTTCGGGTGACGAAGCCTTTGCCATGTTTTCTTTATTTCCCGAAAAGGCGCTGCTGCTGAACCTGATCATTTTTGTCATCGCACTAGCTTCAGGGGTATTAATTGACCGCTTTTTCAAAAGAAACCTTTTGGGCAAAAGCCATAAAAATCATATGCACATCCACGAAGTACCGGAATGTGCCGGCTTCAATCTGAAAACTTCCTGGAACCAGGTAAGACACATGCGCCCTACACGGGCTTTGATGCTGGTGAGCATACTGTTTTTTGTGACGTTTATTTTCATGGACCAGTACATTTCCGGCGGAAGCCTGTACCAGTTGATCCATTTGGGCCAGAAAGGCGCTGGCGACGAAGCCGACCCTCTTTGGATTAAGGTGACCTTTTTTATTGTCATCTCGCTTTCCACCATCGTAATCCTGATTGTCAACGACCACTTTCTGGAAAAGCATTTGTGGGGGCATATCATCAAAAAACACTTTTCCAAGATTTTCTTCTGGACTTTTTTCACCTTGGTCGGCATCGCTTTTCTGATGAAATATTTCGATCTGAGTCAGCTGATTCATCAAAATCTGATCCTGGTGCTGATTGCTGCTGTCTTGATCGGGATCATTCCCGAATCCGGACCGCATTTGATTTTTGTCCTGCTTTTTGCCAACGGCGCCTTGCCTTTCAGCATTTTGCTGGCCAGCTCCATCGTACAGGATGGTCACGGAAGTCTTCCTTTGCTGGCAGAATCGCGTAAAGCGTTTGTGGTGGTAAAACTGTTGAACATGGCAGTCGGACTTCTGATCGGACTGGCGGGGCTTGCCCTTGGAATCTAAAATGATTATCTTTGTTTATTGTGTTTTTCTTCTGGTTGCACTTTAAACAAATGTCATGAAAACCATTCTCATACCGGTCGATTTCTCGGAAGGAAGCCTGAATTCTTGCAAGTATGCTTTCGACTTCCTGGGAAAGGAAGAAGCCGTTGTCCATCTTTTTCATATTTACAACGAACAGGTATTGATTCCTGATTCAGGATTCACGGGCGGAGTCATGGACACCGATACTTTTTTCAACAGCGACATTATTCTGGCTCTCAAAGAACAGGCCGAAAAACAGATGGAGGACCTGGAACAGGAGCTCAACAACATCATCAAAAATAAAAATTACAAGATCCGGCTGAAGCGTACACTTCTGGGCGGGGATCCGAGGTGGGAAATCACAGAGACCATAAAGGAGTTACAACCCGACCTGGTCATCATGGGGACGCAGGGAAATGGTAAGAAAGGATTTCTGCAAGGCAGCATGGCCGCCAGGATCATGAATAAATCGTTGGTACCGGTTCTTGCCGTACCGGATGATTTCAAGGAGTTTCGTATCAGCCAGGTTCTATATACAACCGGTTTCAACCCGTTGGATGTTGAGGCTATTAAACTGCTTTATAAGATACTCGAAGCGCTAAAAGTCAAGATTCATGTGGTTCATTTTATGAAAGAAAAAGAAATGGGAAATGCCGTTGTGATGATGGAAAGTCTTGAAAAAGAATTCGAACCGGAGATCAAAAGCCGGAAAATGCGTCTTTACAGGATACAAACCGAAAACGAAAAAGAGGCCCTGTTGGATTTTACAGAGCAAAATGACATTGACCTTGTGGCTTTTCTGCCCGGCAAAAAACACCTGTTGAAGGATCTCTTCTCATCCCACAGACTTCATAAAAAAGATCTTTTTAGCCTGGAATTACCTTTGCTGGCTATTCATTTATAAATCGATAACTTATTTTAATTTTCAAATTTTTGTATGAACAGAATTAATTTATCTCCTTCACTGGATGTATCCCGTTTTGTCGCCGGATTCTGGCGTTTGAAAGAGTGGAAAATGTCCTCACGGGAAATACTAAATTATGTTGAAGCATTGCTGGAAACCGGAATTACAACCTTTGACCATGCCGATATTTACGGCCAAAGCCAATGCGAAGCCTTTTTCGGGGAAGCACTGAAGCTGAAACCAGAGCTAAGGACGAAAATGCAGATCGTCACCAAATGTGGTATCATACAGAAGTTTGACCCCCATTTAAAAAGGAGATTTCAATATTATGATACCGGTTATGAACATATCATAGAAAGCGTAAATCACTCTCTTGCGAATTTCAATACTGACTACATAGACCTATTACTCATTCATCGTTCCGATCCGCTGATGAATCCGGAAGAAACGGCCCGGGCTTTCAAGGAACTGAAAGCTTCGGGAAAAGTATTGCATTTCGGGGTTTCCAATTTCAGCATTGCCGATTTTGAAATGCTGAATCATTACTTCGACAACAATCTGGTAACAAACCAGGTAGAGGTCTCTCCCTATGACCTGGAGCATTTTGAAAACGGGAATATTTCATTCATGTTAAAGGAAAAAATCCATCCGATGGCATGGTCACCCCTGGCTGGAGGTAAGCTGATCCGCCCCGATGATGAAGAAAGCCGCAGAATTCACCGTAAATTATCGGAGATGATCGAGGAAATTAATGTCGGATCGGTTGATATTCTGATTTATGCCTGGTTGCTGCGTCATCCCGTTGGGATCATTCCGATACTGGGAACCGGGAAAATAGAACGAATCCGCCAGGCAACAAAAGCCCTGGAAATTTCTTTGTCAACAGAAGATTGGTTCCGGATCTACGAAGCCGGTCTGGGTCATTCTGTGCCGTAACAACAAACTAATTTTTTTTCTTTTCCAGCGCCTTCCGGTAGATCTTCAACAGATCTTTGCCGACAGCTTCCTGCGAAAATTTCATTTGTGCTTCCACCCGGATAGTCACTGGATCAAATGAAAACCGGTTGTCCAGAAAGTCATTCAAAGCTTTGTACAGGCTTTGCTCATCACCTTTTGGCACCAGAACGCCATGCTCTTCGTCGACCATCTCGGCGATGCCCCCCACATTGGTGGAAAAGACGGGTACCCCCAATACGAAACTTTCGTTGATGACCACCGGCATATTCTCGTAATTGCTGAAAAGTACCAAAGCAGTTGCTTTGGCCATGGCTTCTGCCAGCGGTTTTCCCTCCAGGAGTCCTGTGAATTCAACTTTATGCGGAGGAATTTTAAGTCTGGCAGCTTCACTTTTCAGGCTTTCAAAATCCTCACCATCGCCCACCAGCGTGAAATGGAAATCGTTCCGCTTTTCGGAAAGTGCCCGGACAACGCGCAGTAACCCGCTGATATTTTTCTGTTCATCGGTAAAGCAACTGACGTGAAGCAGCTCTTTTACTTCCTGATTTTTCTCAGCATAAGGCGTTTCAAAAAACACCGGATCCACCACATTGGCAATCACGCGGTAATCCCCGTTCTTCAAGCCGTGACTTTGCATGGCTTTGATAAGATCCTGTGATACAGCCGTCACAACAGCCGCACGTTTTACCACCATCCTTGTCAAAAACTTTCTGAAAAATCCTTTGAACCGTTGCGTCAGGTTCAGGTAACGGGTCCAGTGTTCCGTAATGACATAAGGCGTTCCGTATTTCCATTTAAAATACAAAGCAATGACACCTAATCGTGTCAGCACGTGGACGTGAACCAGATCGAAATTCGGAACGGAACCGGAAACGGCCTGGATTCCCAACTCATTGGCTTTTAAAAACCGCCAGGTTTTCATCAGCTGTTTCCAGACCGGGATTTTCACCTTTGGCTCCTGATAATAGACTTTTGCCGTATGAACACCATTCTTTTCTTCAACCTCAGTTTCATAGGTCTGATCCTGTTTCGCGGCGGACACCATGTGCGTGTATACGGCACTCACATCCGCATAAAGCCCAGCGGCTTCCGCATGCCGTTGAATAAATAAACCCGGCATGGGATCGTAGTGGTTGGGATACCACCGGCAAAGGTTAAGAATTTTCAGACGTGATTGCGAAAAGGGCATTATTGCAAAATTTCATTCACAAAGGTAATGGCATTTTTCAAACGCTCATCACCCAGCCCGTTCACAATTTTAAACGGGAAGCCCTTTTGAATCAGAATATTTTGGTATAATTCGAACAATACGTCCCTGTCATTAGGATTTTCTCTCAGCGGGTCGGCTTCCCAGGGGATATCAGGGAAACACAGCAGATAGAGATCGTAGACATGATGGCTGAACTGGTTTTCGATCCACTCGGGACAGCTTCCGTAAACCACTTCACACCAGATCTTGGTCACCAGCGGATCAGTGTCACAGAACAGGAGTTTTTCACAGTTACGTGCCACCTGATTTTCCAGTTCCAGCTGTCCTTTTGCGATGTTGATCACATCTTCCATAACATACTCGGCTCCGTGAATTTCAAGATATTCACGAGAATATTCCCTCACAAAACGGGTCTGGTAATAGGTGGCGAGCTTTTCGCTGAGCCAGGTCTTCCCGCTGGATTCAGGTCCGGTGATGGAAATTCTTTTAAGCATAAGCTTTTTCGTTGGCCAGTTTTCTCCATTCAATGTAACCGAATACCGCCAACACCAGGAAAACAAAATACTGGAAACTTGTAAACACCAGTCCTTTATACAAATACAGCGGAACTGAAACCACGTCAGTAGCAATCCAGAAAATCCAGTTTTCCACTTTCTTGGTGGCCATCAGCCACATGCCCACGATGGCTACTGCCGTGGTGAAGGTGTCGGTATAAGGCACAAATGTCGACCAGTAAACGATGTCGTTGGCTTTAAAGATACGCAGTAGTATCTGTATGATCACCAGTGAAACCAGGAAAACCAGAATACTGATGATCCAGGTTTTCTTGCCGGAATAAGTCACCGGTAGCTCTTCCTTGTTTTCGTCTTTTCTCGACCAGAGAATCCATCCGTAAACACTGAAAACAAAATAATAAGCGTTGATACCCATATCAGCATAAAGCTGTGCTTTAAAACAGATATAGACATACAGCAAAACACTTACAATGCCCGTAGGATAAACCAGAATATTGGCCTTTTTAGCATACCAAACACTCGCCAGGCCAAGGCTTGCCGCAATGATCTCCATCCATGTGGAATTCATGATCTCCTGCAGCAACAAATGAAAAAAATCGTGGAACATCGCTTTATTCCTTCACAACGTGATTCAAATCCGCATTAATTATCTTTAAAACAAACACCGAATGAGGCAGTTCAAAAGCGTTGTAAATCTCATCGGTAATCACTTTCATCACATCAAAATATTCGCCAAAAACCTGAGTGCTCATACCATTTGTCTTCGCCACAATATTTTCATGCTTATTCAACCGGTCAATAAAGCTTTTAATCGGAGGAATAAACTCCTCTTTCAACGGATAATAGCTTATTTCTACTGAAGTTTTCATGGACTTAAATTTTCGCAAAAGTAAGTTTATTTTGATTTTTCAGGGAGTTCCCGGGACTATTTTAAGGTTTTTTTGGGCATACTCCTATTTGACGGGTTATGCCCGACGGTGCTTTCCATGAAAATGATATTTCGCCTAACTTTGTCCCTTAATTTAAAAAAATGACTAAAACATATCTTATCACTGCCGGAATTTCCGGATTGATCACTGTAATTTTAGGAGCCATCGGCAGTCATGTACTGAAGTCGGGGCTGGCACCCGAGGAAATGTATGCTTTCAACGTGGCCGTGCAGTTCCAGATGTATCATACGCTGGCTTTGCTGGGGATGGCTTTTGCCGATCGGTTTATCAAACCATCCTATTCCAGAGCCATCTATGCGTTTTTCGCTTTCGGGATCGTTTTTTTCTCTCTCTCGATTTACCTGACTTCGACCATGAGTCTAACGCATCTCAACCTGAATTTCATGCACTACTTCCCTCCTTTCGGAGGCATTTCGTTCATGCTGGGATGGTTGATGATCTTCTGGAGCGGACTGAAGTCTGTGAAAAGCAACAATTAAACTCAATTAAATTGTTTACAGTCAACTAATATGATTACACAAAAAGAAATCAGCCTTCCGGCGATGCGAAAAGGTTTTCACCTGATCGATTCTTTCGTGACAGATGCTATTGGTGAACTGCCGGAAACCGGGCTTATGAACCTTTTTATCAAACATACGTCCGCAGCTTTGATGTTAAACGAAAATGCAGATCCGGATGTACGCACCGATCTGAACGCCTTATTTGAAAAGATCGCACCCGAAGGCGCTCCATTTTACACCCATACGCTGGAGGGACCTGACGACATGCCGGCACATTTTAAGACGGCGATGCTGGGCACTTCGCTTACGATTCCCATCACACATCACCGCTTAAACACAGGTATATGGCAGGGAATTTATTTCTGTGAGTTCAGGAACCACGGTGGAAGCCGGAAACTGGTGATTACCGTCTATTCGTAAAAGATAGAATTATTAAATTATTTTGGAGATGAAACGGCTTTTGATGTGATCTGTTGCCGTGTGCGACCGGCAAAATCAATCATTTCAGGATAGAACTCGTCAAAATCTTTTTGCAGAGAACCGTAGTGTGCTTCCAGGATCTTCACAGCCCGGCTCATTCCCGATGCCAGTTTTGTTCTGCGGTCCATTCCGTAAAATATTCTTTTCAGGTCCAGCAGATTGGCATAACTGTTCAGCCAGTTTTCAGCCACCATATAAGGAAGCATCCTTTTCACCCTGGCGGGCAACAAAGACCAATGGTTTCCCAGGATCCGGTACACCGAAACCGTAAACTCGTCCAGTGGAACTTCTGAAAATCGGTCCCAGCATCTTGCCAGAAAATGGTCGTAATAAATGTCGACAACCACACCCGAGTATCTTCCCGCCTCTTTTCTGATGGTATCTATGCTTCTTTTAACACAGGGATGCGAATCGGTAAAAGTATCGATCTTGCGATGTAGCAGAATACCCCCGGCTACCGCCTCAGGAAATAAGGAATACTGCTTTCCTTTTACGGCATCAGCAATCATATTTCCAACCAAAAGTTGAGGGTTTTCGCCGGAAAGATGCGCATGAGCCAGGAAATTCATCGTTATAATTTTTGTAAAAATAACCCTTTTCGATCAATTTAAAATCAGTATAGATTGCTGTCGGGGTTTCCCGGCTATGTCCTAAATTGGTAATTTCGCAAACGATTTAGATTTGACAAAAACATCATTCAATGGACAGATTATTATTACTTGGAGATGAAGCAATTGCACAGGGAGCCATCGATGCAGGACTCTCCGGTGTATTTGCATACCCCGGCACTCCATCCACAGAAATCACAGAATATATTCAGGGCGCTGATGAAGCCAAAAACAGAAAAATTGCATCGGTATGGTCAGCCAACGAAAAAACAGCCATGGAGACCGCCATCGGCATGTCTTATGCCGGAAAAAGGGCATTGGTTTGTATGAAACACGTAGGATTGAATGTGGCCGCTGATGCTTTTATCAATTCCGCCATTACCGGAGCCAACGGAGGATTGGTCGTCGTTTCCGCCGATGATCCGTCCATGCATTCTTCGCAAAACGAACAGGATTCCCGTTTCTACGGGAAGTTTGCCCAGATTCCCATGCTGGAACCCTCAAACCAACAGGAAGCTTATGACATGACCCGTTACGGATTCGAGCTCTCCGAAAAATTCGGAACTCCTGTCCTGTTACGGATCACCACACGGTTATCGCACTCGCGTTCAGGTGTTGAAAGAAAAGAAATGCTTCCGCAAAACAAAATGACGCTACCCGGCGATCTCAAGCAATTCATTTTGCTGCCGGGCATCGCTCGAAAGAGATACGACAGTCTGATCTCCAAACAGGATGCTTTCATGGATGACAGTAAAAATGCCGGAAATAACAAATTCTTTGACGGGAAAGACAAAAGCCTGGGTATTATCGCCTGCGGGATTGCCTACAATTATCTGATGGAAAATTTCCGTGAAGAAGAGATCCCCTATCCTGTATTAAAAATCGGGCAATATCCTTTATCAAAAAAACAAATCCAGGAATTCTATCATCTCGTGGATTCCGTTCTTGTGATGGAAGAAGGTTATCCGATCATAGAAGAACTCCTTCGTGGTTACCTCGACGAAGGGAAACCCATCAAAGGAAGAATGGATGGTACCTTGCCCCGCGTTGGCGAGCTGAATCCCAACCTGGCGGGAAAAGCATTAGGAAAAGAAGTTTCTACAGGTTTTGATGTCCCAAAGGTGATCAAACCCAGGCCGCCACTGCTCTGCGACGGTTGTTCGCATTGGGATTCTTTTGAAGCCATCAACGCCGTGATGAAGGATTACACACCCGGAAGAGTCTTTTCGGATATCGGATGCTATACTCTCAGCGCGTTGCCACCGCTGGAATCTATCAACAGCTGTGTGGATATGGGCGCTTCCATCACTATGGCCATCGGTGCTGCAGAAGCGGGTCTCGTGCCTGCCGTGGCCGCCATTGGCGACTCTACGTTTACCCATTCCGGCATGACCGGTCTGCTGGATGCTGTAATCCGGAAAGTTCCCATCACAGTGGTCATCATGGACAATGCCACCACTGCCATGACAGGTGGACAGGATTCCGCTGCTTTCGGCAGGCTGGAAGACATCGTAAAAGGGCTGGGCGTTGAAGAAGATCACATCCGTATCGTTACGCCGTTACGCAAGCTTCACAGTGAAAATGTAAAAGTCTTCAAGGAAGAAATCGCTTATGAAGGCGTTTCCGTGATCATTGCCAGACGCGAATGTATCCAGACTCTCTCGCGAAGGATGAAATTGAAACATGCTAAAAAAGGATTAGAAAACGTAGCTCAGTAAAAAAGCAATCATGAAAAAAGATATCATTTTAAGCGGTGTCGGCGGACAGGGAATATTAACCATTGCCACAGTAATCGGCATGGCAGCACTTTCGGAAGGTTATCAGCTCAAACAAGCCGAGGTTCACGGGATGAGCCAGCGCGGCGGCGATGTTCAGTCGCATTTGCGCCTGTCTTCGAATGCCATCGCTTCCGATCTGATTCCGGAAGGAACGGCAGATATGATCCTGTCGGTGGAACCGTTGGAGTCGTTGCGTTATTTCAACATGCTTGATACCGAAAACGGCTGGCTGATCACCAGCATCAATCCATATAAGAACATTACCAATTATCCTGATCTGGAGGATGTCCTTGCCGAGATATGGAAACTTCCCAGACACATTACGCTGGATGCAGAACAGATTGCCAAAGATCTGGGCTCGGTAAAAGCAGCCAATATTGTTGTGTTGGGAGCCGCTTCGCCTTACCTGGGCTTAAAATACGAATCGCTCGAAAACGCCATTCGCACATTGTTTGCCAAAAAAGGTGATGCAATCATCGAACTGAACCTAAATGCTCTCAGAAATGGCTGCGAAGTGGCCAATGAGAAAATTAAATAAATTACTCCCCTTCCCTTTTTTTAAGGCCGGCTTAAAAGAGTCGGCTTTTTATTTTTTTAAGGATTTACGAATTCAAATTCTTTTAAATTTGTCGCCTTGTCTCACGCTTACCTAAATCATGATATGATATTTAAGAATCGCTTTTCTATAGTCACTTTTTTTATCGCAATTTCATTTGTACTAGCCTCATGCTCAACATCTACCCACAGAAAAAAAGCAGAGACGGAGAGGCCTGCAGCCCTTGCCCCCAAGCCGGCACCTAAAATGATGTACGGTATCAATGTGGACACGCTGAAGGTAGTTCACGGAAAAGTGAAGCGAAATCAGTTTTTATCGGACATCCTTTTAAAATACGGTGTCAATTATAAAATTATCGACTACATTGCCCGCCATACCCGGGATACTTTTGATGTTCGCAATATGAGGAAGGGCCAGGAATATGCCATCATCTGTACAAAAGACTCAGCACAAAAACCTCTCTATTTTGTTTATGAGCAATCACCTACCAATTATGTGCGATACAAGTTGTACGACACAATTTCGGCAGAACTCGGGCAAAAGCCAATCGAAAGAAAGCTGGCCAATTCCGTAGGCATTATTAAAACATCTTTCTGGAATGCCATTCAGGACAACGACGACGACATCGCTCTGGCAGTTCGTTTATCTGAAATTTATGCCTGGAATATCGACTTCTTTGAACTCAAGCCCGATGACAAATACAAGGTCATTTACAGGAAGTTGTATGTGGATGGTAAATATGCCGGATTGGGCCAGATTTTGGCTGCCGATTTCATTCATGAAGGCGAAAACTACTATGCCTTTTATTTTGAACAAAAAGGGAAATGGGCGTATTTTGATGAAAACGGGAAGAGTCTGCAAAGGGCATTCTTAAAAGCGCCGCTGAAATATACGCGCATCAGTTCTCACTTCTCCAACCGGCGCTGGGAACCAATTTTGAAGATCTTTCGCCCGCATCATGGCGTAGATTATGCAGCTCCTTCGGGAACACCGGTGCACGCATTAGGTGAGGGGGTGATTTCTGCCAAAGGATACCAAAAAATGGGAGGCGGGAACTATATCCGGATCAGACACAACAGTGTTTATACCACACAATATGCGCACCTGAGCCGCTTTGCCAGAGGAATCCGGGTAGGTGTTCATGTAAAACAGGATCAGGTGATCGGATATGTAGGGATGACGGGACTGGCTACCGGTCCGCATCTGGATTTCCGTGTCTTCAAAAACGGACGTGCCATTAACCCGCTGAAACTCAAATCGCCGCCATCCATCCCCATCTTAAAAGCCTACAAGCCGGCTTACGATTCTCTGGTAAGGAAATACATGCCGATGTTGGATTCATTGTAATCCTGATAACTGAAATTCCATGCGGTGAGAAAAAAATTCCCTAACGTGAAAATTATAATTCCCTGCTTAGGAAAAATAATTTTCCTAAGCAGGGAATTTTCGTGATACAGTTTCTTTTTTATCTATGGTAGCCAAGCATCAAATTAACACCTTGATAATCAAGTATTATTTATTGTAAAACCAGTTTTATTTTGCTAAATCCTGTCTTCGTTTTCACGACAGCAACATAAACACCTCTTGAGAGTTTCTGTAAATTCATCACATAATCCTTTCCGGGGCTGCCCTGATTGTTTTCAAGCCGGCTGACGAGTTTCCCTTCCAGATTGTAAATGGAAATTCCGGTGACGATTTCGTTATCGGGCAGATAAAAATGTACTAAGCCAGCAGAAGGGTTAGGATAAACTTTGATATTGATACCATTCACCGGGAGTTCTGTCACCCCTGTAGTCGGAATCCCCAGCCACTTCCAAATGCCCCTTGACGAAGAGTTTTCATTGAATCCGCCGGCCCAACCCACAGAACTGCTGTAAAACTTAACCGTGGTATACTGGACAGAGTCATCCAACTGGGTCCAGGTATTTCCTTCATCCAAAGAATAAGAAGAACCGTTTTTGGCAAGATTCTGTGAAATTCCTGTTGTAACCAGCATTCCCTGGTCATTAGGAACCACAGCCACATCCGATTTAAAATAAGGATCGGTACTGTTAACATTTGTCCAGGTAGCCCCGCCATCTATGGTCTTCACCATGGCCGAATCGGAGATATTACCCGAGTTATCCGTATTTACATAGGTAGCTACTCCCACGCTGTCGTTATGAAAGCCTAACGTCGTTACCTCGGTCAGTCCTGTCGATGTGGCTGTCCAGTGGTGGCCGCGGTCGGTTGTTTTAAACACCCGGCCTTTATTGGTACCAAACCAAAGCGTAGAATCTCCATAAGCGTCCAACAAACCTGTGTAACCGTACTCACCGTTCACAGAAAGAGGAATGTTTCCAGTAGGTACAGCATCCCAGGTTGTTCCTCCGTTCGCGGTGGTATAAATTTGAAAATAACCGCCCACGGGATCCCCAAAACACAGTCCGTTGTTTGCATCCCAGAAATAAACACCATCCGGGAAAGAAGAGGTTGAACTAAAATTGGCTGTTGTTTGCTGCGTCCAGGTAGATCCCCCATCCGTAGTAGCATAAATTCCCTGGTTGCTGGTAGGCGCAGAAGAGGCATTCAGGTAAGTCGCAATCCATGCTTGGGTAGCGCTTATCGCGAATAGGTCAGAAACCGTACAGGATGAAGGAACTCCGGAATAGGTTCCCGGAGTCCAGCTGTTTCCGCCGTCGGTGGTTTTGGTAAACTCAAGAATATTGGCACCGTTCCCGGATCCGTCGTATGCATTGGCCCAGACCACATCAGGACTAACAATACAAATGTGGTCAATACCCCTGCTTTGGGCAGAGAATCCAGTTGCCTGGGGCAACCATGCTCCCGAGACCAGCGGATAGACCACGATATAATTCGTTTTCGTTTCCGTATTGCTGTGTGTACCGTCCGACACGGTTAAACTAACCTGATAAGTTCCCGGATTCGAGTATAAAATGTTGGTGGGATTCTGCTGGGTAGATGTTGTAGGCGTTCCCCCTTCAAATTTCCAGTTCCACGAGGTTATATTTCCAGTGGATTTGTCAGTGAAATTAACCGTCCCTCCTTCCGGGACAGAAACCGAACTGGCGGAGAAATTTGCTACAACAGTTTGATTAGCCAAAGTATCCTGCACAGCAAGTAAAGCTTTGTAGGCATCAATCCTGCCGGCCCCCAGTTTCCCAAGGAACATGGGGTTCTCCCCATCAATGTTATCACAGGTAGCCTTTAAAATCGCTTCCAGCTTTTCCGGCGTAAGTAATGAATCCTCCGACAACATCAATCCGCATAATCCGGCCACAATGGGGCTTGCCATGGAGGTGCCTTCCATATAACCATATTGGGTAGTCAGTTCGTCTACCGTGCTAAAGATCCCCTTTCCATTCGCATTGCTGCCTCCCGGAGCACAGACATCCACAAAGCTTCCGTATTGTGAAAATGGAGCTTTAGTATCGTCGGAGTTCGTAGCAGCTACTGCAATCACGTGATTGTAAGCAGCAGGATAAGTAACATTGCTGTTTCCGTCGTTACCGGCAGAAGCCACTATAACACATCCTTTATTGTAGGCATAGTTCACAACATCCTGACCCGTCTGATAATAGCCGGAACCTCCCCAGGAAAGATTCATCACGTTAGCACCATGGTCGGCAGCCCAAACGATTCCCTGATACCCATAATACATTCGGGTACCATCGGAAGTATCTGGAGCTACTTTGATGGCCATCAGACTTACATTAAATCCTATCGAAGCAATCCCGATTGAGTTATTCGTTTCAGCTCCCGCCAAACCGGAAGTATGCGTTCCATGAGACCAATCGATAGTCTGTTTCGGAGGAGAAGGGTCGTTGTCGCCGTTGGCAATATCTATTTCATTCACAATCTTATTCTTCAAATCAGGGTGGTTGACGTCGACGGCATTATCTACAATCGCAATTTTAATGGCCGAGTCACCTTTTTGAATACCCCAGGCCCCAGCCGCCTGTATGACGCCCAGATACCAATTATAGTCAGACGAGCGATTAAAATAATCATCGTTGGGCTTAAACATAATCCTGAACAACGGAGCTTTTTCAGCATAGGCCACCGTACTGTCTTTTTCCAGCGCATGAATAAGACTGTCGACGCCATGAATATCTTTAAAGTGCAACAGATACGTTCTTTGCAGCTTTGCATCATTGGCCTGATAAAAGGGCCTTTCCACCTGGGTGATCTGATAAGTACTTTGGAGGGCATCGAGGAAAGCCACCTGATTTACTGCGAGGACGCCCTTATAGTTTCCGCTGATGACCGGTGAAGAAGCTTTAAGCTGAAAGTAAATCTCGCCATCGATAGCGTTTGTATCCACTGTCTGTCCGGCTGCATAATTAATCCCGACAAAAAAGAGTAGAAGAAAAATAAAATATGGTACAGATTTTTTCATTACCGCCTGTTTTGGAATTAGACAAAAATATTTTACTGGAACTTCCAACAAAGCTATGAAATAAAACCGTGAGGAGGGGGACATAAATATTGTATTGATCTGACTCTGCAAAAATTTACAAAAAAAAGGGTCGCTTAAAGCGACCCTTTTTAATCATATATCATTGTGATAACTAATTCTTATCCCAAAATAATTTCTGATTCATGTCATCCGCACTGAAACCCTGAGCCTTGACGGCAGCGGCCCAATTATCATGGTTCAATGTCTGTTCGTTCGTCGGGTAAGGATATCTGAACGGGAAAGTCTTGGTAGAACCATAGATGTTAGGCGGTTTGTTCATCATTGGTGCGTCAAGTCTGCGCCATTCAGTCCATGCAAGATACCATCTTGTATAGAAAGAAATCCATGCCTGGGTACCGATCAGCAGTTTCCAGTTTGCCTGATCATACTTAACATCAGCCTGTGCAAGATAAGCAACTACCTGGTTTTCGTACTTTATAAAAAAGCAGCCGGCAGGGAAAATTCCCTGCCGGCTACTATAAAAACTTATTTTACTCGATTGCCGAGCTAATATTACATTATTTACTTAGCCCAGAACACTTTATTATAAATTGTTGCTGATGACGGAGTATTCTTGTTATAATTCAACTCGTCCTGTGAATATGGGTACCTGTTAGGAATTCCAAGCTGATTATAAGGAGTCAAAGCAGGATAACCCGTTCTGCGGAAATCATTGTAAGCTTCAGTTTGCATGTAAAGCGCTACATATTTCTGATCTAAAATTTCCTGCAAAGAAGGAGAGTCAGCAGTACCGGTGTAGGTTGCCACTTTCGCAGCAAGCCAAGCATCGGCATCAGCATCATAAGTGGCATCCAACCCCTTGAACATATCTATGCTGGCCGTCATACCTTTAACCATATAATCTTTGGCTTTGGTATAATCACCTGCGGCATGATAGGCTTCAGCTGCAATGAACATTTCTTCTGCATAAGTCATAAAGACCGTCGGAGAATCCGGCTGACCATAGTAAAGACCAGCATATTCACTTGTTCCGGATGGTGCTTTATAAATCATGCTTCTCGGGTCGCCCATGTATGTGCCACCACCTACATCCAGACTATCATCTGCCAATTTGGTAAAGAAACCTGAATTGTTTGAAATATAGCCTGCTCGTTGCTGTTCGTACAAAGCAATCGGATTAGTGGCTGTAGGAGAAGTCCCAAAATACAAAGCCATATTATCACTGTTTGAACTCATCAGCGGAGCACTTTCAATAATACTGATAACATTGCTGGCCCAATTGGAATTTACATTCGAGAGGTGCAGTGTATATCTGGCTTTCAGTGCCCAGGCTATTTTCAGCCATGCACTGGCATCACCGCCAAAAAAGTAATCGCTGTTAGAAAGGCTGGCGTCTGTTCCGGACGGAGTTTGCTGCAAATCGCTTATAGCACTGGTAAGCATACTCTGAAGGGTATCATAAATATCCTGTGACTTATCATACTTCGGTTGCAGGTTTGCTGCACCCTGAAATGCCTCTGAATAAGGGACATCGCCCCAAAGATCAGTGGTATTCCCTAAATAAATAACCATCAGGACTTTTGAAATACCTTCATAAATCGGTGCATTATCGACAGAAGCCTTTTGCATCATAATTTTGGTACCCATCATACCAGCCTGGGAATACATCGATGCCCATAAGTTGGTCATGTCACCAGGTCTGATGTTATAGCCACCCATGGTAGCGGCCTGGTTGGATGTTCCAAACGAATACTGCATCCACATGGAAGTGATTCCTACGGCATCATTGCCGCCCAGAGCAAATCCCATATTAACTTCAATAGCAGGTAAAAGGGTAGCAACAGGTGCATCAGTAATAGCGTCGGGATTTTGATTCATCGACGGGTCTATCCACTTTTTCTGACATGATGTAAGAGAAAACATCAGGAACAGGAAAGTGGAGATTGCTATTATATTTAATTTTTTCATGATTTTAACCTTTTAATTTATTTAAAACCCAATTTTTAATCCAACGGTATAAGACTTGGTACCTGGCATATTGAAGTAGTCAAAGCCTTGGGCATTGGATGCTCCCAGCAAGCTGGTTTCAGGATCAATTCCAGTATAAGGAGTAGACAGCCACAAGTTATAGCCTGTGAAAAAGAGATTGCAATGTTTAATCCAGTTCACATTCTTCATCACACTTTCCTTAAAATCATAGCTTAAAGTAACAGATCTCAAACGAACCCATCCTGACTTCTCAATATAAGGCGAGGAAGGACCTGTAAATCCACTTCCGTATCCATCCCAGAACCTCCAGTTTTCATCGAGTTTTACTTTTTGGGTATTCACGGTTCCTGTTGTAACCACATTTCCGCTGGCATCAACGTGTCCCATCACACCATTCCATACATAATCCTTATTACGGTTGGCCGTTTCAGCACTTGTACCAAAATAATCCAAGGCACCTAACGTACCGTTCCACATTAATCCACCGTGTTTGATGTCAATTAAGAAATTCAATCCAAAACCTTTGTAGGTTAAATTATTGGTGATACCGGCTGTCCACTTGGGAGCCACTGTTCCTAAGTATTTCTGGGCTGTACCTGGAATCGGGTATCCGTAAAATTCATCCTTTGGATTGTCATCAATAACCAATCTTCCCTGGCTGTCTCTTACCCAATCCAGACCATAAATACTTCTGTATTCTTGTCCGGCAACGGCTCTAACCTGCGGTTCGGTAAATCCGCCGAGGAAAACGTTCGGAACACCGTCGGCCAGCTTGGTAACCATACTCTTCGGGTTGGACCAGTTCACGGTAATGGACCAGTTCAAACTCTTGGATTTAATGATTTCTACAGTAGCCAACAATTCAATACCCGTGGTCTTCATTTCAGCAGCATTCTGATATCTGTCCTGATATCCTGTTGAAGGAGCAATAGGGACATTTAATAACAAATCACTGTTGATCCTGTGATAGTAATCCCCGTCGAGAACGAGACGATTATTCCAGAAGTTCAAATGAGCACCGATAGACCAGGATTTAGCGGTCTCAGGTTTCAAATCGGGGTTGCCCATGATGTAATTAGGCATATAACCATTCACTCCCATAAAGGGGAAAGTGATCTGTTGCGGTTGAACCCAACCGTCAGTGATGGCTTGCTGCACAAAATAGGTGGTTGTGTTATAGGCTGAAGGAATATTAGCGGTAACGGCATACGATGCACGCAATTTACCGAATGACAGCACTTTTGAATTTTTCAATGCCCCCAGATCGGAGAATACGAATCCCAAACTTACCGAAGGATAGAAGAAAGCCTTATTCTTTACAGGCAAGGTAGTGGAAGATTCATAACGACCGGTTGCATCCAAATACAGCGTGTTTTTATAAGAAAAGCCCAGGTCATAATAAGCAGCAGCAGTTCTGTATTCCGATTCAGACTGATAACCCATTACACTACTACTATTGGCAACATTAAACCATCCCGGGATAATCAGGCCATTGGCTTCTGCAGCCACCCATTTGTAACGATGCTGGAATGCATTTACACCAGCCATGGCATTCATCTGGATATCCTGGGTCAGGTTAAGTTTGTAATTCAAGAACAAATCCTGGTTCAAATCCATCGTGAAGGAGTTGGCCGGGCTTGCATATCCTGACGGGTATGATCTTGAATGAATGGCATAATCATTCGTTGAATAATAATCGTTAAAATCCAAACCACCGCGATAGGTCAGTTTCAAATCTTTGATAATCTCCCAGTCAGCGGTAAAGTTACCAAAGAGACGATTGGTCTCATCAGCATAGTTGATTTGATTTACGACCCAGTATGGGTTGTCATATCCGCCACCATTTCTGTATGACCTTTCCTGTCCTGTCCTGTAGGAGCCTGTAAACATATAACCATAAGAATTGTCAAAGGTAGGAGGTGTTCTCAACAGACCCAGCATAACACCGGAAATGTTACTACCCTGCTGTTTACGGTTAGCGTAGGTGTTTGAATAATTTAATACTACAGAGAAATTGAGGTTTTTCGCAGCTTTATGCGAAGCATGGATACTAAACGTTGTTCTGTCCAAAGTATTCAGCGGAATAACGCCTTTCTCATGATGGTTTGATATTGACGTATAGAAAGTGGTATTTGCATTACCGCCGGAAATACTAACATTATTGTCAACAGCAACTCCAATTTGGAAGAAATCGTAAGGGTTATAAGCATTCGCCATTTTATTTGAGGCAAAACTGCTGCCGGCATCTACAAGACGTCCGTTAGGATCCCAATATTTGATGTAATTGGCCATGGATGTCGAAGCGCCATCAGCCGGCACATAGTTAGGATCTGTCGTATAACGCAATGTTGAAAGAGCAGGACCCCAGGAAGCTCCATTATAATAAGGAGAATCCGGATCCATATAGGATGAACCGTAATAGGCTCCCAAATAGAAGCTACCTTGTGAATACTGATTCTGTAAAGCGGGTACCTGAGAAATTTTCTCAAATTTGGTTGAAGTACTGAAGTTAATACTCAAACCATTTTGTTTCTGACCTTTTTTCGTAGTAATCAAGATTACTCCGTTACCGGCCCGCATTCCATACAGAGCAGTAGCAGCACCACCTTTCAATACAGAAATTGAAGCAATGTCGTCAGGGTTGATATCAATGGTTCTACTGGAATAAGCAACCTGGTCAACGGTTCCTGATCCACCACCGGATTCAATCGGAACACCGTCAACAACATAAAGTGGCTGGTTGTTGCCTAAAATAGAGGAAGAACCCCTGATTTCGACAAAAGGAGCAGAACCAGCAGCTCCGGATGAATTGGTAACCTGTACACCGGCTACTTTACCGGAAAGTGCATTAACCACGTCGGTTACTGCCGTTTTGCTAATCTCAGCCGAGTTAACATTACTTACAGAGTAACCCAAGGCTCTTGCCTGCCGTGATACACCAAGCGCTGTTACAACAACTTCGTTAACAGCATAAGCCTGTGTTTGCATTGTCACATTAATCACATTTGAAGTCCCGAGGTTAATGTCCTGTGTTTTCATTCCAACAAATGAAAACCGCAAAGTCTTCGCCTCTGGGCCTACTGTGATGGAGTATTTCCCGTTTAAATCTGTAACAGTACCATTTGTTGTGCCTACAACAACTACTGATACACCGGGCAAAGCGGAACCATTATCAGAACTGGTAACTGTTCCGCTGATTGTTCTCGTTTGTCCGAATGCAAGATTCACACCCATAAAAAACAAGAACCCCAAGAAAAGTGTAAACTTTCTCATAAAAATAGTTTTTTGTTAAAAAATTTAAGGTGTAAAAGTATTAATTTCTGTTTACAAACCGCATAGACGTTAATTTTATATAAAAAACCCTAAATTTTGTTTACTACTTATTGATTATTCACAACTTATAGGCGACTTAAACGTATTTAGACCAATAAAAAATTAATATTTCTTAACACTTATTAACACTAAGCTCTTTTCCGTTAAATTAATAACAGTTAATATTCGACCTTGGGTTTTCTTAATATGAGACTCGCTTGCTGCCTCTAAAAAGGGAATAATCGGTAAATTTTCCCCGTTTACCAGAGAGATATGAAAATTCATCTGCCATATCCTGTCAGGACTGGGGTAAGTGGTTTCCGTTATATAGTGAATCTGATAGGGCGCAACTACCTGGTTTTCGTACTTTATAAAAAAGCAGCCGGCAGGGAAAATTCCCTGCCGGCTACTATAAAAACTTATTTTACTCGATTGCCGAGCTAATATTACATTATTTACTTAGCCCAGAACACTTTATTATAAATTGTTGCTGATGACGGAGTATTCTTGTTATAATTCAACTCGTCCTGTGAATATGGGTACCTGTTAGGAATTCCAAGCTGATTATAAGGAGTCAAAGCAGGATAACCCGTTCTGCGGAAATCATTGTAAGCTTCAGTTTGCATGTAAAGCGCTACATATTTCTGATCTAAAATTTCCTGCAAAGAAGGAGAGTCAGCAGTACCGGTGTAGGTTGCCACTTTCGCAGCAAGCCAAGCATCGGCATCAGCATCATAAGTGGCATCCAACCCCTTGAACATATCTATGCTGGCCGTCATACCTTTAACCATATAATCTTTGGCTTTGGTATAATCACCTGCGGCATGATAGGCTTCAGCTGCAATGAACATTTCTTCTGCATAAGTCATAAAGACCGTCGGAGAATCCGGCTGACCATAGTAAAGACCAGCATATTCACTTGTTCCGGATGGTGCTTTATAAATCATGCTTCTCGGGTCGCCCATGTATGTGCCACCACCTACATCCAGACTATCATCTGCCAATTTGGTAAAGAAACCTGAATTGTTTGAAATATAGCCTGCTCGTTGCTGTTCGTACAAAGCAATCGGATTAGTGGCTGTAGGAGAAGTCCCAAAATACAAAGCCATATTATCACTGTTTGAACTCATCAGCGGAGCACTTTCAATAATACTGATAACATTGCTGGCCCAATTGGAATTTACATTCGAGAGGTGCAGTGTATATCTGGCTTTCAGTGCCCAGGCTATTTTCAGCCATGCACTGGCATCACCGCCAAAAAAGTAATCGCTGTTAGAAAGGCTGGCGTCTGTTCCGGACGGAGTTTGCTGCAAATCGCTTATAGCACTGGTAAGCATACTCTGAAGGGTATCATAAATATCCTGTGACTTATCATACTTCGGTTGCAGGTTTGCTGCACCCTGAAATGCCTCTGAATAAGGGACATCGCCCCAAAGATCAGTGGTATTCCCTAAATAAATAACCATCAGGACTTTTGAAATACCTTCATAAATCGGTGCATTATCGACAGAAGCCTTTTGCATCATAATTTTGGTACCCATCATACCAGCCTGGGAATACATCGATGCCCATAAGTTGGTCATGTCACCAGGTCTGATGTTATAGCCACCCATGGTAGCGGCCTGGTTGGATGTTCCAAACGAATACTGCATCCACATGGAAGTGATTCCTACGGCATCATTGCCGCCCAGAGCAAATCCCATATTAACTTCAATAGCAGGTAAAAGGGTAGCAACAGGTGCATCAGTAATAGCGTCGGGATTTTGATTCATCGACGGGTCTATCCACTTTTTCTGACATGATGTAAGAGAAAACATCAGGAACAGGAAAGTGGAGATTGCTATTATATTTAATTTTTTCATGATTTTAACCTTTTAATTTATTTAAAACCCAATTTTTAATCCAACGGTATAAGACTTGGTACCTGGCATATTGAAGTAGTCAAAGCCTTGGGCATTGGATGCTCCCAGCAAGCTGGTTTCAGGATCAATTCCAGTATAAGGAGTAGACAGCCACAAGTTATAGCCTGTGAAAAAGAGATTGCAATGTTTAATCCAGTTCACATTCTTCATCACACTTTCCTTAAAATCATAGCTTAAAGTAACAGATCTCAAACGAACCCATCCTGACTTCTCAATATAAGGCGAGGAAGGACCTGTAAATCCACTTCCGTATCCATCCCAGAACCTCCAGTTTTCATCGAGTTTTACTTTTTGGGTATTCACGGTTCCTGTTGTAACCACATTTCCGCTGGCATCAACGTGTCCCATCACACCATTCCATACATAATCCTTATTACGGTTGGCCGTTTCAGCACTTGTACCAAAATAATCCAAGGCACCTAACGTACCGTTCCACATTAATCCACCGTGTTTGATGTCAATTAAGAAATTCAATCCAAAACCTTTGTAGGTTAAATTATTGGTGATACCGGCTGTCCACTTGGGAGCCACTGTTCCTAAGTATTTCTGGGCTGTACCTGGAATCGGGTATCCGTAAAATTCATCCTTTGGATTGTCATCAATAACCAATCTTCCCTGGCTGTCTCTTACCCAATCCAGACCATAAATACTTCTGTATTCTTGTCCGGCAACGGCTCTAACCTGCGGTTCGGTAAATCCGCCGAGGAAAACGTTCGGAACACCGTCGGCCAGCTTGGTAACCATACTCTTCGGGTTGGACCAGTTCACGGTAATGGACCAGTTCAAACTCTTGGATTTAATGATTTCTACAGTAGCCAACAATTCAATACCCGTGGTCTTCATTTCAGCAGCATTCTGATATCTGTCCTGATATCCTGTTGAAGGAGCAATAGGGACATTTAATAACAAATCACTGTTGATCCTGTGATAGTAATCCCCGTCGAGAACGAGACGATTATTCCAGAAGTTCAAATGAGCACCGATAGACCAGGATTTAGCGGTCTCAGGTTTCAAATCGGGGTTGCCCATGATGTAATTAGGCATATAACCATTCACTCCCATAAAGGGGAAAGTGATCTGTTGCGGTTGAACCCAACCGTCAGTGATGGCTTGCTGCACAAAATAGGTGGTTGTGTTATAGGCTGAAGGAATATTAGCGGTAACGGCATACGATGCACGCAATTTACCGAATGACAGCACTTTTGAATTTTTCAATGCCCCCAGATCGGAGAATACGAATCCCAAACTTACCGAAGGATAGAAGAAAGCCTTATTCTTTACAGGCAAGGTAGTGGAAGATTCATAACGACCGGTTGCATCCAAATACAGCGTGTTTTTATAAGAAAAGCCCAGGTCATAATAAGCAGCAGCAGTTCTGTATTCCGATTCAGACTGATAACCCATTACACTACTACTATTGGCAACATTAAACCATCCCGGGATAATCAGGCCATTGGCTTCTGCAGCCACCCATTTGTAACGATGCTGGAATGCATTTACACCAGCCATGGCATTCATCTGGATATCCTGGGTCAGGTTAAGTTTGTAATTCAAGAACAAATCCTGGTTCAAATCCATCGTGAAGGAGTTGGCCGGGCTTGCATATCCTGACGGGTATGATCTTGAATGAATGGCATAATCATTCGTTGAATAATAATCGTTAAAATCCAAACCACCGCGATAGGTCAGTTTCAAATCTTTGATAATCTCCCAGTCAGCGGTAAAGTTACCAAAGAGACGATTGGTCTCATCAGCATAGTTGATTTGATTTACGACCCAGTATGGGTTGTCATATCCGCCACCATTTCTGTATGACCTTTCCTGTCCTGTCCTGTAGGAGCCTGTAAACATATAACCATAAGAATTGTCAAAGGTAGGAGGTGTTCTCAACAGACCCAGCATAACACCGGAAATGTTACTACCCTGCTGTTTACGGTTAGCGTAGGTGTTTGAATAATTTAATACTACAGAGAAATTGAGGTTTTTCGCAGCTTTATGCGAAGCATGGATACTAAACGTTGTTCTGTCCAAAGTATTCAGCGGAATAACGCCTTTCTCATGATGGTTTGATATTGACGTATAGAAAGTGGTATTTGCATTACCGCCGGAAATACTAACATTATTGTCAACAGCAACTCCAATTTGGAAGAAATCGTAAGGGTTATAAGCATTCGCCATTTTATTTGAGGCAAAACTGCTGCCGGCATCTACAAGACGTCCGTTAGGATCCCAATATTTGATGTAATTGGCCATGGATGTCGAAGCGCCATCAGCCGGCACATAGTTAGGATCTGTCGTATAACGCAATGTTGAAAGAGCAGGACCCCAGGAAGCTCCATTATAATAAGGAGAATCCGGATCCATATAGGATGAACCGTAATAGGCTCCCAAATAGAAGCTACCTTGTGAATACTGATTCTGTAAAGCGGGTACCTGAGAAATTTTCTCAAATTTGGTTGAAGTACTGAAGTTAATACTCAAACCATTTTGTTTCTGACCTTTTTTCGTAGTAATCAAGATTACTCCGTTACCGGCCCGCATTCCATACAGAGCAGTAGCAGCACCACCTTTCAATACAGAAATTGAAGCAATGTCGTCAGGGTTGATATCAATGGTTCTACTGGAATAAGCAACCTGGTCAACGGTTCCTGATCCACCACCGGATTCAATCGGAACACCGTCAACAACATAAAGTGGCTGGTTGTTGCCTAAAATAGAGGAAGAACCCCTGATTTCGACAAAAGGAGCAGAACCAGCAGCTCCGGATGAATTGGTAACCTGTACACCGGCTACTTTACCGGAAAGTGCATTAACCACGTCGGTTACTGCCGTTTTGCTAATCTCAGCCGAGTTAACATTACTTACAGAGTAACCCAAGGCTCTTGCCTGCCGTGATACACCAAGCGCTGTTACAACAACTTCGTTAACAGCATAAGCCTGTGTTTGCATTGTCACATTAATCACATTTGAAGTCCCGAGGTTAATGTCCTGTGTTTTCATTCCAACAAATGAAAACCGCAAAGTCTTCGCCTCTGGGCCTACTGTGATGGAGTATTTCCCGTTTAAATCTGTAACAGTACCATTTGTTGTGCCTACAACAACTACTGATACACCGGGCAAAGCGGAACCATTATCAGAACTGGTAACTGTTCCGCTGATTGTTCTCGTTTGTCCGAATGCAAGATTCACACCCATAAAAAACAAGAACCCCAAGAAAAGTGTAAACTTTCTCATAAAAATAGTTTTTTGTTAATAATTGCGATGTGTAAATATACAAATTATGTTAAGCTAATATAATTTTTGTTAAAAAAAGTTTGAACAATGACGGGCCCCTCATGAATCATGATGATAAGAGCACACTAAAAATAAGAAATAAACAAGGCTATAAATAGGTAATTGATCGTTCGGGAAACGGGTTTCATTTTAGGTAGTATTTTTCAGATAAGAATAAACATACCGGCAATTCGGATCGCTCTGTTATTCCTTTTTCAGATGCTCAAACGGGAGCCGACGGTCATAGCAAATCATTTTCTGGCAAATAGAAAGAAATTCGTTTTCTTCATAATAAAGCCGTATTAAGCTAAGGTCTAATAAATTAATCATTAACCTCTTTCCATCTGAGTTGTTGCTATTCTTTGATGAATTTACTGGAAAATACTTCTTCACCATGCTTGACCCTTAATAGATATATTCCCTTTGTGTATCCAGAAAGGTCTATCGTAAATTTTGGCGATCTAATTTTTGATTTAAATAAAAGCTTCCCCTCGAAATTAAATACAGTCAACACCAAATTATCATCAAACGGGCTGATTGTCACGTTCAGGTAGTTGTGCGCCGGATTTGGAAAAACGGAAAGCTGTGGCTTTTCCGTAATAGTTTCAACCCCCGTAGAAACAGTATCACAAATTGATGGATACGTAGGATTTTGTTCGATCGGTTGTCCGGGGGTCAGATCTCTTCCTGTTAGTCCAGGAAAATCCGGTGGTACAAATGTACATCTGAAAACTGGATTGGCGGCAGGGATGCTTCCCTGGCTCACAGCGGTATCATGGCTTATGGGATTGGTGTACTTCCAAACTATGTTTTTCGCGCTGTCTATTTCGAAAAAGACGCCCAAAGCACCGGAACAAATAAGCATGGAGCCGTTACTTAAAACCTGAACCCCTCCAATATTTTCGCTGTATAAATCCGCAGGGATATTATAGGTCCAGTATTCTTCCTTCGGCAGATAAGGAGTGGTATCATTATCAAGTGTATAAGTACCTGAATCCGTAATCGGAGGATCGATCATATCGATCGATGAATAATTACCTTGCGGCCTCCCGTTCCCATTATTGAATACAATAATTTTTCCGGCATTGGGCAGACCCGGTTTAATCCAATGGGCATCGTGCTGCAGGAAGAATTTCTGATCGGAAGCGGTGCCCCGGTTGTAAGCCGCAGGATTGCCCCAGCGATAGAGCAGATCTCCCCCCTTCCCATATTTTCCACCCGAATGAGATGCAGCCTGTGCTGTAGTGGTACTGTGATCGATCACCCAAATCTCATTAAAATTGTGAACACTAAGCATTATCTGATCAGTCACAGGATTGTAATCTATCGCATTGATGTGCAACCATTCGGGGCGACTGAATTTCGGGTCGTACAAATAATTGATGTTTACCAATTCGGGATGTCTTGAAATGGTATCATAATTGGGTTTTGTAGGATCAAAATCCTGGTTAAGGTGATCCCAGACATTCCACTGCCAGACAATTTTTGCCGAATCAGTGCCAATCGGTTTCAGCTCGACTATTTTTTCAAACCTGATATCTGTATTCAATTTAGCCGGATCTCTTCCCAAACTTAGTGCAAAAGCCCTTGATTCTATTTGCCAGACAATGGCCAGGACATCTCCGTTTGGCATGGGAGCAATATCGTGATGCGCTAATTGGGTAGAATCAGAAATTACATAGTGCCAGAGCAAATTGCTGTTCCAGTCAACCAGTTCAATCCGGCCTCCCCCCCCTCCACCGGCGTTAAATGCAGGGTTTATAATGTGTTCTGTCCTCAAAATATTTCCATCAGGCAAAAAATATGCTACAGCTCCAGGATAGTAGAAGCGATCCCATTCGTGGACTTTTCTTCCGCATTTGTCTATAAGAAAAGTGGCCTTACCGGTCATGGGCGCAAAAAAAACATATCCGGGTGTATTATTCGGTTTGTACTGTTGAAGCCCTACTGTTTGACCAATGGCAATTTCCGGAATAAGCAGCAAAAAGAGTAGGTACTTCATGTATTTTGGTTGTAAGTTTTGATGAAAGGTCATGTCTTTCATTTTAAATTATTTATCGGTCAAATCCTGTTTATCTGTTATAACAAAAAAAATCAAAAATAACAAAAAGTATCTTTGATAAAGAACTGTAAATGATATGGTTACCAAAAAACAATCCGGAAATTGGGTAGACAAAGTTAAAAGAATTTTCGGTAACTGCCCTACATCAAAATGATTTCTCAGTAAAAAATTTATGAAAAATATTTTTCGGACTGCAGAAACAAAAATTTCAACAGTGTTTTTATTCGGCCTGATTCAAAAAGTCCCTGGTTTGTTACGGGTATTGGCGAAAACCATTCATATCAGCTATCGTCAAAAAAAGGGGTCGCCTCAAATTGAGACGCCCCCTTCAAAGTTATTAGAAAAAACTATTAGTATTAGTATCCCTGATTCTGTACCATATTTGAATTCGCATGAATTTCAGCGATCGGAATCGGAAAAGCATAATTATAGTCACCGTAATGAACAGTACCCATAGTCTGGTGAATCGGGTCCACCAAAGGAATATCACTGTGAGTACGGCAAAGGTCATCAAAACGGAAACCTTCAAAGCAGAGTTCCCGGCGTCTTTCCTGCAAAATATTAGCTTCATTTGCTACCGTATACGCATTGGCCAAACGATTTGCAGTTATTTTATTTAATTGCGTCAAAGCGCCGGAAGCATCACCTGTCTGAAAAAGTGCTTCAGCATAATTCAAAATCACTTCCTCGTAACGGATCAATGGAATATCATAATCAAAGTTCAGATTGGTAGGATATTTACCCATATTCCTCAATTTACCACTTCCGTCATAAGCGATCATGTCGGCAGCAGCCCTGACATCCGTTGCATCAAAAATGGTCAGCAAATTGTCTAGAGCCTGAACGTCGCCGTAGCTACTGCCTCGATACATGTAGGACAACCCGTTGATACCCTGATTATCAGTTGAACTTTCAGCCAGCTCAAAAATAATGTTGGGAGAACTGGTATTTGTAAACGTAGCTGCATAATTAGCAGGTGTTGCTATGGAATAGGCGCCTGAATTTATAACGGCTTCACAAGCAGTTTTACAAGCTGCATAATCTCCGAAATACAAATCAACCCGTGACTGCAACGCATAAACGGCATAAGTGGTCACATATTCTGCTGAACCGTTTTCAGAAGCAGACATCATAGACAAAGCCATATTCAGGTCAGCATTGATGGAATCATGAACCTGTGCCACGGTATTACGTGCTGGAGTGATATCAGCACCTTTGTATGTGGTCACATAAGGAACACCCAAATCGTTGCCACCCGTAACATTTTCTTCTCCGTAAAGCTTCAGAAGATCAAAATGTACCAGCGCACGGAGTGCATAAGCCTCACCAATAACATTTTTAACGGCGGTTGCATCTCCCGTCAGTTTAGACGGATCCTGCGAAATGATAATGTTCAGGTTCGCAATAGTGGAATACATTTGCAGCCAGGTATCATGCGCATAAGCATCGTTATATCCCATATCCATTGCAGCAGGAGTTAAGAAGCGACCGGAATTTCCGTTGGAAAAACAGTTGTCAGAACGTACTTCGCCAAAGATAATATAGTCTCTTCCATAGTAGGTATAATAGGTCATCTTATTCAAAGCGCCGTTCAAAAGGCCCTGAAGGTCGCTCAGAGAAGTAACACTATACGGTTTCTGCTGTGCCAGTGTCGGGTCTAACGAAGATTTGCTGCAGGAGAAAAAGCCGGCCACAAGCACAACCAGTAATATTGAATTTAGAATCTTTTTCATGTTTTAAAATTTTAAATTTACACCAAAAACAACTGATTTTACCGGCGGAGTGGTTAACATAGTAAAACCGTCGGCACCGACTTCCGGGTCATATTTCAATCGCTTGTCTTTTACCCAGGTCCAGATATTGCTTCCCCTCACGTAAACAGTAGCACCATCGAATTTAACCTTCGACAGATATCTCTTCGGTACGTTATAACCAATGGTTAGCCCTTTCAAACGGATATAATTATCTGAATACAGGAAACGGGTGGATGTTCTTGAAGCATTACTGGAAGTGTTGTAAACCATTTTAGGTACATCCGTAACCTGTCCCGGTGTTGTCCAGGCATTCGTCAGTTCTGATACTCCATTGAAATATAAGGTAGTGTAGAGGTCATTATTATTGGTATAAAATGACCAATCCTGATAGATTTTATTTCCGCCGGAGAAATAAAAACTGGCATCCACAAAGAAACCTCTGTAATCAATATGCGTGGACAACCCGCCGGTGTAAGTCGGCAGCGCACTTCCGCCCTGATAAGCTTTGGCTGCAGCATAGTAGTTGGTTGTGGTGGCACCACTCTTTCCGTCTACATACCACAGCGCATCACCGGTTGCAGGATCTACGCCTGCGTATTTCTGCATATACCATGCATAAATAGGATGTCCTACCTGTACTTTACGAGAGCCGGTTTCGATGTCAATATCTTTACCGGAAGCATCTTTTGCCAAAGCAGTAACTTCGTTGTTAACTGTTGCAAAATTAGCTGTTACAGACCAGTTCAGGTTTTTCGAACGAATAAGGTCAACAGATAATGTAGCTTCAATTCCCTTATTAACAACTGCTCCTGAGTTTTCATTCTGTGAGGTGAAACCCGTAGTCATAGACAAGGGTACATTTTGCAACAGGTCGAAAGTTTTTTTATGATAATAAGCAAATGTACCGTTGATTCTATTATTCCAGACAGTAAAGTCAAATCCAACGTCCAGGGTTTTATTCTTTTCCCAGGTCAGATTACTGTTTCCAAACTGGCTCGGATAGATTGCTCCGTTGCCAGCATAAGCGGCATCGTAGGAGAAAATATCCTGATACTGGTTCAGATTGATGGCTGAGTTACCACTCAGGCCATAAGAACCTCTCAGTTTTAACATATTGATAAACTTGATATTTTTGAGGAACGATTCCTGGCTGATGTTCCAGGCGGCACCCACAGCATAGAAATTACCAAAACGTCTGGCAGCTGCAAAACGTGAGGATCCCTCATACCTGTATGTCAAATCAAGGATGTATTTACCGAGGTAGTTGTAGTTGATCATACCCAGGTAGGACAAGTTTGACCAGTCGTAGTAAGAAGCCGTGGCCTGCCAGTTTGCACTGGTACTGGCCAGGGTAGTCAAACCAAGAGCGGCAAAGTTTTCTCCATAACCATACAGATAGTTTTCCTTGTTCTTCTGGTATTCCATCAGCACTTTGAAAGAAATCATATGATCGTGATAGCGCAGTGTATAATCCAGAGAGTTCTGGGTAACGATGTTGTAGTTTCTGTCAATAGAATTCTCTGCATAACCATTTGAACTGGCTCCGTCGCCATACAGCGGGTTGTCATAGGTTTTATAATTAGTAAGGGTATAATCCAAACTAATTAAGGTTTTAAATTTTAAGTCCTTCAGGATAGAGTATTCCAGAAATGAATTACTAATCGCACGGGTCAGATCGTTGTATGCAATATTATTTTTTGCAATGTACAACGGGTTAAATCCACCGCCATTAATATTTGTAATATTGATCGTACCATCAGAATTATACGGCTGATCCCACGGACTCATAAAAAACTTAGCCAAGTTCGGATTGGCATAATAAGCACTTTGCTCCAGATAAGCATTCTGGTGCGTATTGGAAACGATGTTACTGGTTGAGAATTTGAGTTTTTTCGTCAGATTTCTGTTGTAATTCAAGGTAGCAGAAAATCTTTTAAAGTCACTACCAATCACCGTAGCTTCGGTTTTGTCATATCCAACAGAAGCATAGAACGAAGAAAGTTTATCACCGCCTGATGCCGAGAAATTATAACTTTTCACCGGAGCGTTTTTATTGGTAACTGCGTTTGCCCAGTCAGCGTTTTTTCCATCCCAGTTTTGTAGCAAACCGTAGTCCAGATCATACTGGGTAACAAAATCCATAGCCTGAGCACGGGTAAAACCATAATTTGCACCATACGTATTGTAAACACCGTCCAGGAAGAGTTTGGCTCTCTGGTCACCCGTCAAAGCTACCTCTCCTTGTACTGCGTTATTTTGATACCCCATGTAAGCAGCGAAATTAAAGACAGTTTTAGTATCCATTCTTCCTTGCTTGGTGGTGATCACAATGACACCGTTTGAACCACGGGCACCATAAGCAGCCGTAGCAGAAGCGTCTTTTAAAACGGTAATGCTGGCAATATCATCACTGTTGATGGAAGCCAGTTCACTTAAGGAACTGTATGAACTGCTCCCCGAGAAGTTTCCGCTTACCACGGGAACACCATCCACAACTATCAAAGGCTGATTTCCTGCGGTGATAGAACCCACCCCGCGGATCCGAATATCAGCAACAGAACCAGGAGTACCTGATGAAGATGAAATTTCAAGACCAGCCACTTTTCCCTGCAAAGCCTGGTCGGGGCTTGCAACCGGAACCTGATCAATAGCAGCTCCGCTTACCTGGACTACGGAACCTGTCAATTCGTTTTTCCCTTTGGTGGTATACCCCATCACGACGACCTCGCTAAGGCCTTTCGTTTCGGATGAAAGCACAACATTGATAACTTTTTTTCCACCAATGTTAATTTCTTGGGTTTTCATACCAACAAAAGAGAAAACCAACACTTTGGCTTCTGGTCCAACATTCAGTGTATAATTACCATTCACATCTGTGATGGTCCCTTCACTAGTTCCTTGCACTCTGATGGTAACTCCAGGTAACTTAGAACCATCGTCAGAACTTGTAACAGTACCACTGATGGTCCTGGTCTGTGCAAACGCGAAATTCATGCCTGCAACGAGCAGCACCAAAAGTGCAATTGTAAATTTTCTCATAATGATAAATTTTAGTTAATAAAAAATTAATTGAGAATTAAATTGAACGTCAAATATAATAACTTTACTTAACTTTCTTTAACTTTCTTTAACATGAATGAAGAAAAATTTTTATGGTATTTGTAACCAGTTGTTTTTAAATAAGATGCAATGTGCATTCAATCTAAACAAGGGCACGCAAATCATGAAATTTGCCGATTATACTTCCAAACAGGGGCTATTGTCGCAAAACTAACAATAAAAAAGAGGCATTTAATTTGTAAATACTCTGAGGAAAACAGTGCTGTAAAAGACGGAAACCAATTACTTAGCGAACTAAAATGGCGCTTTTTATCGCATCAGTGAAAGATGTTTGTAATAAAAATAAACGAAGAAAAAACTTAAGCTTAATTGGAAAAACGGGAATGGAAAGTGCGGAATAAACAGTTCGGGTATTATTAACAATATCAACTGGGAGAGTACATAGAGATGAAACCCGCTTTTTTTCAAATTCCACATGAGAAAAGCGCCTGCAAATGCAAGGCCTGAAAAAACACCCTGAAAAAGAAAATAGAGCCTGTTGAGATTAAAAATAAAAGAGAAGTCCATTTTGGTCCCCAGGAAATCCATATTGGGATGGCTGGCAAAAAGGGTCCTAAACTGATCGAACATCAGGTAAATAACTGTGTTGGAAAACAATGTAAGACCACTGCCGACAAATGTAAGAATGCATAAAATGGTGAGCAGTAAAGGTCTTTTTTGGTCTTGTTCCATCTGATCTAGTCCCATCGCTTTAATTTTTATTTAGCTCGGCGAAATTACACAAATTTGAATTTTTCAAGGTCCTTATATTCCAGTAAAACTTTAAAAGTAGACAAAGCACAGAAAATACCAAAAATCACAAAACCACAATTTCCACACGTGCCGGACCGGATCCAAATTTTATAATTTACTAGTCCTCCCTTGCGGGATAACTGTTTGATTTTCTAAACTTTTTTTAAAGTCCTTTAACACTTCATTTCGAATCACAAAACTACTTTTGTATGGAGATATTAAAATCATGAAGACATTTATGAAAAACATATTACGCGCTATTCAAATGACACTGTTAGGACTCCTGATCACAGTGCCATTCACACTTTCTGCCTTGAACAATGCAAAGCAACCCAATCTGAATATGGCGATCCAACCTCTGGAAACCGGCCTCAAAGGAGATTCTTCGGAAACATCTATAACGAATGCCTATAAAGACACTGGTGATACGAACACCCCCCGGATTCAGTTTTCGAATCCATTTCCGAACCCGGCTTCCTCATTTGTAAAGATCAACTATAAATTTCCTTCGATCAATGATAACGGTGAACTCAGGATCATGGACCTCACGGGAAAGACTGTGATAACCTATCCCCTTGAAGGGTCAAACAACACACTACGGATTAACGTCAGTGATCTGACACGAGGACTCTATTTCTGTACGATCTATTACAAAGGACAATTGATAAAGAGCAATAAATTAATTGTGAGCAACCAATAATACATTTTGTTAAGAAAGTAAAAGGGCGGGAAAATTTCCCGCCCTTTTACTTTTATTAAAGACCAAAGGCCGCTTTTACTTTGTCGACATAATCAAGCTCTTCCCAGGCGAAAAACTTAACAGGTTTTTTATAAATCTTCCGACCATTTTGCTCATCTTTCAGGGAAGTAGTTTCGTCCTGATAAAATACCTCCACGTCTTCAGTATACGGATCCCTTCCGAAATGTCCATAGGAAGCCGTCTTTTCAAAAACAGGATTCTTCAATCCGAATCGCTTCACAATAGCATAAGGATGCATATCAAAGATCTTGACTGCGACATCAGCAATTTCTCCGTCATTCAGGATCTTACCTTCTTTATTCTTTACTTTGGCCGTACCGTATGTATTTACATTAAAGCCCACAGGTTCACTCACACCGATGGCGTAGGCAACCTGAACCAGAATCTTATCTGCCACGCCGGCGGCTACCAGGTTCTTGGCAATGTGGCGGGTTGCATAGGCTGCAGAACGATCCACTTTCGATGAATCTTTACCCGAGAAAGCACCACCACCATGTGCTCCATGACCACCGTACGTATCGACAATAATTTTGCGGCCCGTAAGCCCTGTATCTCCATGGGGGCCACCGATCACAAATTTTCCGGTTGGATTTGCATACAGCTTGTAATGATCAAACAGGTACTCCGGATAATTCTTTTTAACCCTGGGGATCAGATATTCCTCGATATCTGCCTTGATTTTCTTCTGCATTGCCTCCTCGGTATCAAACTCATCATGCTGGGTAGAAATCACAAGTGCATCAATCCTCAACGGCGTATCGTCATCACCGTATTCCAGTGTAACCTGTGATTTTGAATCCGGGCGAAGATAAGTCATCACCTTGCCTTCACGGCGGATCTTGGCCAGTTCCAATAAAAGCTCATGGGCTATTTGTGTTGTCAGCGGCATATAACTCGATGTTTCCCTCGTGGCATAACCAAACATCATCCCCTGGTCACCGGCCCCCTGATCTTCCTCCCTGGCTCTTTCAACTCCCTGATTGATATCAGCAGACTGTTCATGCACTGCAGAAATCACCGCACAGGATTTGCTGTCGAACTGATACTCGGCTTTGGTATATCCGATTCTCTCAATAGTATTACGCGCTATACTCTGCAAATCAACGTATGCGTTGGTTTTTACTTCACCGGCCACAACAACCAATCCGGTACTTACAAGGGTTTCACAAGCTACTTTCGATTGCGGATCCTGCCTCAACATCTCATCCAGAACGGCATCAGAAATCTGATCAGATACTTTATCCGGATGGCCTTCGGAAACAGATTCCGAGGTAAATAAATATGACATAATTTAATTAGTTGAATTAAACACTAAAAAGGAAGTTGGTTGATTGGCAGGTAAAAAACTGTTTTAGCATTCTTTTTACGTGGTTGCAATCAATCAAATCTTTCCACTACTATTTCGTTCTATGAACGTGGGGACAAAGATAGTAAAACTTTTTTACAGAACGTTTCTAATTAACGGCACCTGCCTTCATCATTATTTTCCTGCCGTAAGTTCTCTGAAAATTTCTTCCATTTTCTGCTCTATCCTGGAAAAAGACAGGATATTCAGATTCTGTGCAACGGCAAATTTAAAAACAGATTCCCGAATATCTTTTCCCTCCTCAGAAGCGATGATCCACTCTTTTCCAGACACCGGTTCAACCTTTTGCACAAAGGGGATCTCCAAAAGCAAAGCGGCTGTAATCGTTTCTTTCAGCTCCAATTTATATCGTAAGCCGAAAGTTTTTGATGCAGCAAATTCTTCGATGCTTTGGTCCGCTACAATTTGTCCATGGTTGATGATCACAACGCGGCTGCACATGGCCTCTACCTCCTGCATAATATGCGTGGAAAGTAATACCGTTTTTTCTTTTCCAATGTTGGAAATGACCGACCGGATTCCAGGAAGCTGGATCGGATCCAAACCGGAGGTCGGCTCATCGAGAATTAAAACTTCAGGGTCGTGGATCAAAGCCTGGGCAAGACCCACACGCTGGCGGTAACCCTTGGATAAAGCGCCTATTTTTTTGTTTTGCTCCGGTCCTAAGCCTGTCAGTTCTATTATCTCGCTAACGCGATTCATGTTTTTACGTCCTCCGGGATACATTTCGTACACAAAACGCAAATATTCCTTCACATACATTTCGGGATACAGCGGGTTGTTCTCCGGCAGGTATCCCACCCATTGTCTGATCTGTAATGAATGATCCCTGACATTGATTCCCTGAAGGGAGATATCGCCTCCATCTGGCGATAGAAAAGAAGTAAGCAGTTTCATCAACGTAGACTTCCCGGCGCCATTGGGTCCCAACAATCCTACAACTTCTCCCCGATCGATACTGATACTGACCTGATCCAACGCTTTCTGGTTTCCGTAGAATTTGGAAACTCCTTTAATCTCAACGACACTCATAGCTGCTTTTCTTAACTGCAAAAGTAATTTTTTGTATGGAACGAAGAACATGGACGTTAATTGTTGACCCCACAAGGAAAGTAGTTTATTTTCAAGATATTTTTTCTCTTCCAAAGGCTCCTCAAACCTTTGCATTGGCCAAATTGTGAACTTTCCCGAGCCGGGACAGATACAAAAGGCCCTCGGTTTCCATTTCACAAATGACAATACTATTCCGTTTGAATTACGTTTTATATTTGTAACTTAAATAAATTTCAAGAGCTAATTCATCTCCTCATGAAAAAAATTCTATTCGTTTTTATCGCATTTTTTCTCCCCTTCCCCATGATGGCACAACAAAAGCAAGGAAAGAGCCTGGGCAATTTCGAAAGACTTAATAAAAAAGGACAGGTTTTCACATTCAAAACCACGGATGGTACAGCAAGGGTCACACTTTTCAGCCCTACAATCTTTAAAATCTCCCTCTGGGATAAAACATACCGTGATTTGCCCTCCTACGCAGTCATAGCAATGCCAGAAAAGGTAGACTTTACCTTCCGGGAAAATAAAGATGACTTTATCATCAGGACCGATTCTTTGGAACTTCAGATCACAAAGTCCCCATTGAGATTCACCTTTAAAACTCCTGATGGAAAAGTCATCAATCAGGACGATCCGATGGGAACCTACTGGTTAAACGGGAAACTTTTCTGTTTTAAAAAGCTTTTTACTGATGAAAAATTCATTGGTTTGGGAGAGAAAACCGGCAACCTGAACCGAAGAGGATCTGCCTACACCAACTGGAACACCGACAATCCGAATTACGAAAATTGGAGCGACCCGTTATATTCCACCATTCCTTTTTACATGGGCATTCATAACGGGCTGAATTATGGCATTTTTGTGGATAACACCACCAAGAGTGTTTTCAATTTTGGGGCCGGAAATAACCGTTTTTCCTATTTCTCAGTAGACGACGGTCAGGTAAGTTATTATTTCATTTATAACCAGCATGTATCCGGGATTCTTAAAGACTACACACACCTTACCGGACGCATCAAGATGCCGCCCATTTGGGGATTGGGATTTCAACAATGCCGTTGGGCGTATTATCCTGACAAAGAAGTTATGGAAGTTGCCAATACTTTCCGTGACAAGCATATCCCGCTGGACGTCATCTATCTTGACATCAAATACATGGATGCCTATAAAGTCTTTACCTGGAGTCCGGAAGGTTTTCCGCATCCGGCACAACTTGTTGAGAATTTAAAGAAAATGGGCATTCATACGGTCGTCATTATCGACCCCGGGATAAAAGTCGAAAAAGGATATAAAGTTTATGATGAAGGCGTAAAGAACAATTATTTCATCAAATATCCTGATGGTACCAACTACACCGGACAGGTGTGGCCGGGTTGGTGCAACTTCCCGGATTTTACCAATCCTGAGGTCAGAACCTGGTGGGGAGAACAATTTAAAACACTGGTTGACAAAGGAGTATCCGGGTTCTGGAACGACATGAATGAAATTGCTACCTGGGGAAAAGATGTGCCGCCCATCATTCAAATGGATTGGGAAGGAAAACATGTTTCCTACCTTACCGGCAAGAATGTTTACGGAATGCAAATGGCACGGGCCACTTACGAAGGAGCCCGGAAACTCATGGACGGCAAACGCCCGCTGGTGATAACCCGGGCCGGATATGCCGGTTTACAACGCTATACGGCTATTTGGACCGGCGACAACCATGCCACCGACGACCATATGTTATTGGGTATCCGGTTGGTAAACAGCTTTGGATTGTCCGGCGTTCCGTTCACCGGTGATGACGTGGGAGGCTTTCAGGGAAATGCCACGCCCGAACTTTATGCAAGATGGGTGAGCATCGGTACTTTTTGCCCCTTTTTCAGAGTACACTCGACTCTTAACTCCGACAGATCAGAACCCTGGTCATACGGAGAAGCCACAAGGGCACTGGCTACTCATTTTATTGATTTGCGATATCACCTAATTCCTTATATTTATTCAGCATTTTATGAAGCTTCCCAAAACGGAATGCCGGTGCAGAGAAGCCTGAGCATTGAATACACAAAGGACACCGCCATTTACAATCCGGAATATGACAATCAGTATTTGTTCGGCCCCTCATTGTTGGTAATTCCGGCAAGAAGTACTCAGGAGGCCGTAAAAGCTTATCTCCCGAAAGGAAAATGGTATTCATTTTACACGGATCAGAAATTCAACGGAAAGAAGGCATTCTTAACGCCCAGCCCGCTGAACAAACTGCCGGTTTTTGTGAAAGCCGGTGCCATCATTCCGATTCAGAAACTGGTCCAGAACACAGGCGAAAATCCGGGTGACACCCTGGAAATTCATATTTACGCCGGAGACGGAGACACCCATTATGTGTATTATGAAGACGACGGGGCTACTTATAACTATGAAAAAGGAGACTATTTCAAACGGGAAATAACTTATGAAGGTAACAAGCGGAAGATTGTCCTCAACGCGCCTGAAGGCTCTTTCCAAACAAAGTTCAAAGTTTTGCGCTTTGTTTTCCACGGATTTGGGAATTCCGTCAGGAAGGTTTTTGTAAATGGAACGGCAAAAACGCCGGGAACAAGCCCAAAATCTTTATATTTGGCTAAATATCAAAATCCTGATGACGGCATTCTGACTTTTACATGTCCAAACAATGATCAAAAAATAGTGCTCAACTGGTAAAAAATCGAATATCATGAAAAACAAATTTTTTTCAATATTTTCGCCGACTTTAATGGGATTGCTTCTGGCAGCATTCACATTAAATGCACAAACTGTTAACAATCAAAAAGAAAAAATGAACGAACCCCTCATAACTCAGGTGAAACATCCTGTCTGGAGCATCAAGGCAAACATCTATGAAGTAAACATCCGACAATATACGCCCGAAGGGACTTTCAAAGCCTTCGAAGCCAGCCTGCCGCGACTGGAGAAAATGGGTGTAAAGATTTTATGGATCATGCCTGTTAATCCTATCGGAGAAAAAAACCGGAAGGGCGGCGAAGGAAGCCTTGGAAGCTATTATTCGGTAAAGAATTACACGGAAGTCAATCCTCATTTTGGAACGTTGCAGGATTTTAAAGATCTGGTAGCTGATGCTCACAAAAGGGGAATGCACGTGATCCTTGACTGGGTTGCCAACCATACGGCATGGGACAATCCGTGGGCCACAGAACATCCCGACTGGTATAAACATAACGACAAGGGAGAACTTGTTTCTCCGTTCGACTGGACAGACGTTATTCAGCTGAATTACAAAAATCAGCAGCTTCGCAAGGCCATGATCGACGCCATGAAATACTGGGTGAAAAATGCGGATATCGATGGCTTTCGCTGCGATGTTGCAGGCATGGTTCCAGTAGATTTCTGGGACGAAGCCCGCAAAGAACTGGATGCCATCAAACCGGTTTTCATGCTGGCTGAAGATGAAGACAACACGGCCCTCATGAAAAATGCTTTCGATATGAATTATACCTGGAAAATGCTGAAACTTGACAATGCTATTGCCCAGGGAAAACAGCATGCATCTGATCTGTGGGGATATATGAAATGGGAAAATGAGACATACGGTCCCAATGTTTACCGGATGTATTTTACCAGCAACCACGACGAAAATACATGGAGCGGAACGGCTTTTGAACGGCTGGGTGACGCTTTTAAAGCTTTTACGGTAATGGATTACACCATTCCCGGTTTTCCGTTGATTTACAATGGGGAAGAAGCCGGAAGCAACAAAAGACTTCGCTTTTTCACCAAAGACACCATCGACTGGAGTCATAATACGTACGAAGACTTTTATACTACACTTAACAAGTTCAAAGCAGAGAATCAGGCCCTGTGGAACGGTTCTGAAGGTGGAAAACTGGTTCCGCTTTCAAAAGGAATCAACCAGTCCGTATTCGCATTTTATCGCGAAAAAGGAGACAACCAGGTAGTTGTAATTCTGAATTTGAGCCCGACCGCACAGGAATTTAAAGTTGAAAACCAAGCGATTCAAGGAAAATATCACGAATTATTCAGCGGTCAAAAAATCCGTATCCACAGCGATTGGGTTTTCAAGCTGAAACCCTGGCATTATGTTGTTTTATACAAATAACAGCGTTCAACAAAAAAAGAGCTGATCACTTATTTGTTTATCAACAGGTTAATTAATTTCCCCTGCGATAGAAATTTGAAAATAATATTTTGCAAAAGTTTATGAAAATGAAAATGTAAATACAGTTGTTTACATTTCAAAAATTTACAGTATTTTCGTTGTCTAAAGATGCTATGAAAAAACAAGTTACCATAAAAGACATTGCTGAAAAACTTGGACTTTCGGTTTCCACAGTTTCGAGAGCGCTTAAAGACCATCCCGACATCAGTCTGAAGACCAGGGAGGCCGTAAAACAACTGGCTAAATTGCTGGGTTACAAGCCCAATCTGATTGCGTTGAATCTGAAAAACAGCAAGACCAATACGATCGGACTTTTGATTCCGGAGACACAACATTACTTCTTTTCGACCATCATCAACGGGATCGAAGAAGTTGCCTACGAAAACAATTACAACGTAATGGTTTTCCAGTCCAACGAATCTTACCTGCGCGAAGTACTGAATACCCAAACATTACTCTCCAACAGGGTGGATGGAATTCTTGCATCTTTTTCCAAGGAAACCCGTGACTTTGCTCATTTCCAACAGATCATAGAGAACGAAATTCCACTTGTTTTTTACGACCGGATCGTGAAAGGTATGCATGCCGATACGGTTTCTGTGGATGATTATACCGGAGCCTATCAGGCTGTTTGTCATCTGATTGAACGCGGATGTAAACGCGTGGCCATCTATTCTGCACCACAGCATTTGCTGATCGGACAAAATCGCATGAAGGGATACAGGGATGCCCTTGAAAAATATGGGATGCCTTTCACCAACGATCTCGTTTATCCCTGCGATACTTACGACGATTCCATCAAGATCTCAAGAAGCGTACTGAAGAAAAAAGACCGTCCTGACGGGATATTCACCGTCAACGACATGACGGCTTTGGGTGCTATGAAAGTGGCCCGTCAGCTGAAGATCGAGATCCCGGAAGATTTGAAAATTGTCGGTTTTGAAAACAGCCTCAGCGCTTCCATTTGCGATCCTGAATTATCCACGGTCGATCAGTTTGGATTCTCCATGGGAAAGACCGCAACCCGGATCCTGCTCAGAAGAATTCAGGAAGACGTGTATGATTACGAACCGGAGCACGTTGTCATCAAGACCCAGTTCATCGAAAGGGGCACCAGCTAGACCTTATCGGGAGCCTTATCAGACCGAACATTCAGTCATATCTTCTTAAAAACACAGACATTCCTGCTAAATTTAGCAGGAATTGTTGTTTTATGCGGTGAAAACACGTGAATCTCAGATTGATAAATCTATAATTGCAAACGTTTTAAATAGGTTATCTCGCAACAGGTCCGGGGTAAAATCCGTTATTATTATCCATTGGCATTGGAAAAGCGTATAATTTGGGTTTTTTATGCCGACCTTTGGTTTTGAATTCTTGAGGGAGACTTTGAGAATTTGGTCGCTCGCAAGCCAACGATCAATTTCTTTAACGGTTTGTAGAGAGATAAGCTGTAATTGTCCATTCAAAAAGCCCTGAATCCTTCAGGGTTTTTTGTTTTATACAGATTCCCTATTTCAGAGGACAAAAAAAATCCGGAAACCTGACGATTCCCGGATTTAAAACAAAATTCTCAATTAACTATTGAATCATCAGCTTTTTCACCTGACGGTTATTTTCCGTGTTCACAACCACGAAATAAAGCCCCTGGCCTATTCCGCTCACGTTGAAATCCAGTGTATTTATCCCCTGATTAAATCTTCCGTTATAGAAGGTTTTGATCATCCTGCCTGTAAGATCATACAACGAGATCATACCGCTGGTGGCCGATTGCATGTTAACCTTCAACTGTAGGTTGCTGGAAGCAGGATTCGGGTAAACCTGGAATCCGGACAGATCGTTACCAATGGTATGCTCCTGGGTCGCTAAAATGAAATCAGGCGGGGTGAGTCGTTTGGTGGTATAGATATGATATTCACCGGGCTGGAGCGTAATCGGTGCATCCACGTTAGTTACCGTGATCGAATCACCAGAGAAGTAATCATACCATTTTCCGGTCTGCTGGAACGAAGGATCGATACTGCCTGAAACCACATCAAAATTGCCGATAATGTCCACATCCATGGAAGTGTCGCTCAGCTGGATGCTTTTCAACAAACTACCGGATCCTACTTTCATGGTAAAGTTGGCAGTCTGGAAAACAGGCTGTGTTTCCTTCAAATGAATTAACGCCGACCAGACACCATAGAGATGTTTCCTGTCGGGATCGTTGTAATAATCCCACCGGATGGGTTTCAGATCCGTACGACAGTTGCTGCTGGTGGTACCATTTGAACAGGTATTGATGGAATAATCATATCCAAGCTCACCAAACATCCAGATCATTTTTGGCCCAGGTACCGTAAAGAAGAAAGCCCCGGCTTCTTCCATACGCTTCAACGCCGTAGTGGTGTCTTGCACGTTATAATTGCCGGATGAGTTTCCATAGGTTTCGTTTTTATACATCAGGCGTTCTTCATCGTGGCTTTCCATGTAACCCACCACCCCGGAAGGATTTGTAAATCCGTCTTGCTTGTAAGATACGCCGGAGAAATCAGACGATGGATTGGTAGCATAACCCATGGTCGACTGCGCATAGGGAGAATTTTCGTTGCCCCACACCGACATTCCGTATTTCGTCAAAACCTGCTCTTCAGAAGATGCAGTAAAGAGTTCCAGAATATCATATGCTTTGGGATGAAATTCCTTGATATGATCATACATGTGCTCCAGATGCCGGATCCGTGAAGTATCATAAGGCGTACCTTCACCAGGGGTATTGGTAAATCCCTTGGCAAAATCAAACCGGAAACCATCCACTTTGTATTCTGTCAACCAGTAATTACAAACACTGTCCATTAATTCCACCGTCTGGGGACTGTCGTAATTAAAGTCATTTCCGTAAGAATAGGAGGTATTCGGGGAAACGGTATTGAACCAGGGGTTGTTTGCCGCAGGGCGGTTATTAACCGGATCCCAATACATCATGGCCAGTGGACTCGTATTGTACTGATGGTTCAATACAACGTCCATAATGACGGCGATGCCATTGGCATGACATGAATCTATCAAGGCTTTATAGGTGTTTTTAGGCCCGTAGTATTTATCTACAGCAAAATAGTAATTCGGATTATACCCCCAACTGATATTTCCCTCAAACTCGCTCACCGGCATTAGCTCAATGGCATTGATACCCAACCGTTTCAGATAACCCAAAGTATCAATAACATCCGTAAAGGTATGGCCATCGGTAAAGTCTCCCACCCAAAGCTCATAAATTACCAAATTCTGTTCCTTGGGCGGTGTGAAATTGGTGGTCTTCCACTGGTAGGGAGTCTGTCCCGTCTCCAGCACTGTTGCAATACCTGAAGTTTTTCCCTGAGGATAAGCGATCAGATTCGGATAGGTGGCACTCGTAATATAGGAATCGTTCCACGGATCGCTTACCTGATCCGCATAAGGATCGCCCACGCGGATCGTATCGTCAATATCGTACTGAAAAATATATTGTTTCTTGGGGGTCAGGTGTGTGATCGTGAGCCAGTATCGGTCATTATCCGGCGTTTCTTTCATCTGATAAGTTGTATCGTATTCCCAGTTATTAAAATCACCGATCACAAAAACATGATTTTTATACGGAGCGTAAAGACATAGTGTAACCGTGGTATCATTAATATAATTGATCCCGTCTCTGATTCCAGACGGCAAAGCTTCCACTTTGTTGGGGCTGAGCACATAATAATAAGCTGAATCATACACTTTCTTGCCGGCGCTGTCGGCCCGTGCCAGAATCGTATGCTTTCCGGCAGCTGTCGCCGTAATGGTCTTCGAGAAACTACTTCCCGTATCCGCCACGATCGTTTTGTTATCAATGATCAAGAATGTAGAATCGGCGCTGGTGCTGGCCCACTTAATTTGAACCGTATCGTTCAATTTTACAACTGCAGGACTTGTAAAGGTAGGGGTACTAATTTTCACATTCAGATCGGCACCCTTATAGACGGCATAAAAAATATCTTTTCCACCTACATCCCTACCGGTGACCGAACCTGTAGAATTACGGAAAACAAACGCCAGGCTGTCAATGGTTTCGCCAGACGGAACTCCATAAAAAGCACGAATAGAAGGACCTATTTTTAGCTGCCATAAATTCGTCCCAACCTTTGTTAATTTACATGCAGGGATATTCGTGGACCATGCAGCTTTAACATAGCGCCAATCACTGGTTGAAGTACTTTTATTGGTAATCACACCCGTATGGGCATAAACATCTGTCCCGGAATAGTTCATCAATCCTTTATCTCCCTGATCTGCATGAAAGGTAATGGTAACAGAATCGTTTGCCGTGGGAAACGCCGGGCTACATGTAACAACCTGCGCGCGCAATGCAAATCCTGCCAGACACAACAAAATAAACAGTGTAAATTTTTTTATCATCCTCAAACTTTTAGTCCAAAATAAGCATTCCAAATATAATCATTCTGAGCAGTGAAATCAAGAACGCATCTCCCTTTTCAGTAAATTTTACTCCTCCGCCACTATCGATTGCTCTCTTTGCAAAGTTACTTATAAAACAGGCCAAAACTTAGTGATACTTCATAAATTACATTTAATTTACATCCTGCTTTTGGTGCAGATCAAATTCATCTAATGCAAACGTTTGAAGAAATACACTAAGTCCTGGATATCACCCGAAATTTCACAGGAACCTTTTTCCAGCCTTAAAGAATTTATCGGCGCAGAAGAAATTGCTTCAAATCATCCTCACTATTGGAAATCTCTATAGACAATTTCTCTTTTTCCAAACTGGTCCTCAATTGTTCCGGTATTTCAACCTTCACCGGCAAAGCCTGCTCCACCGTTTCCCGGAACTTTGCCGGATGGGCGGTTTCTAGAAATATACCGCATACATCATGATGCTTCATGTAAACTGACAGTCCCAGATGAGCCACTGCACCGTGGGGATCAAGAATATAACCATACTTCCTGAAGATATGTTTCATCTCCAACAGGGTCTCCTGATCCGTAAAACTCGTCGCTGAAATATCGACTTTCATCTCCGGCAAAGAGCTACCGTACATTTCCAGCATCCGGGCAAAATTGCTGGGATCGCCCACATCCATGGCATTGGAAATGGTGGCGACGGAAGGGCGCGGCCGGAAAATGCCGGTTGAGAAATATTCAGGGACCACGTCATTGCGATTGGCCGAAGCAATGAAACGACTTACCGGAAGTCCGGATTTTTTGGCAATGAGCCCGGCCGTCAGATTCCCGTAATTTCCACTGGGCACGGAAATCACCAACGGTTCGGAATGGTTTTTCAACTGTCTGTAAGCATAAAAGAAATACACTGCCTGGGGTAAGAGCCGGGCAATATTGATGGAATTAGCCGAAGACAGAAACATTTTTGATTTTAGTTCGGAATCGACAAAAGCCGCTTTTACCATCCGCTGGCAGTCGTCGAAGGTTCCTTTTACCTCCAGCGCCGTGATATTCCCGCCCAGCGTGGTAAATTGCTTTTCCTGTATGTTGCTGACCTGATTCTTAGGATACAACACTACGACATCTATTCCTTCCACATGATAAAAACCCTGAGCTACGGCACTGCCCGTATCCCCGGATGTCGCCACCAGAATTGTGACTTTTGACCGGTTTGTGAACCCGGATAAAAACCGGGCCATCGTTCTCGCTCCCACATCCTTGAAAGCCATGGTGGGACCATGAAAAAGTTCCAAAGCATATTCGTCTTTTTCAAGTTCCACCAGCGGAATATCAAAATTCAAAGCTTCTTCCAGCAATGATCTTAGTGCAACATCGGATAAGTCATTACCGACATAAGGTTTCAGGAATTCAAAAGCGATTTCAGGAAGTGACAGATCCCTGAGTTTTTCAAAAAAAGAAGCAGGGAGTTCCGGGATATTTTCCGGATAAAAGAGACCCCGGTCATCTGCAAGTCCTTGTATGACAGCTTCTCTAAAAGAAACAGGTTCGGTATTATGATTGGTACTGAAGAATTTCATGAATGACAAAAGTTTTAATTAAATCACATGCACTCCTTGCGCGTTTATTCCCGACACATGAATTTCATAATCAATGCCACTGTCGGCATAGACCTGTTTCATGGCTTCTGCAACTTTTACGGCGGTTTCCCTGCCTTCGGACAAAGCAAACATCGACGGGCCCGAACCGGAGATACCGCTTCCCAATGCACCCGCCGCAATGGCAGCTTTTTTAACTTCCGGAAAAAGCGGAATCAGGATGGAACGGATGGGCTCCACAATAATATCCTGCAGCGAGCGGCCGATCAAAGCATAATCTTCCATGAACAAACCACTGATCAGACCTGCAATATTTCCCCATTGTGTAACGGCGTCTTTCAGTAAAACCGACCGCTTCAATATCTTCCGCGCATAAATGGTTTTGACCTCTATCTGCGGATGCAGAATGCTCACAAACAGATTTTTCGGTGACGGGATGGTGATCACATCCAGTGGTTCCACGCTTCTGACCAGTGTGAAACCTCCATAAAGTGCCGGTGCCGTATTATCGGCGTGTGGAACGCCAGACGCCAACGCTTCGCCCAGCATCGAGAATTCCACCAGTTCATGCATGGTAAAAACATCGTCGAAGATCTTGTTCATCCCGAAGGCAGCCCCGGACGCACTGGCGGCGCTGGACCCTATGCCACTTCCGGGTTTGATGCCTTTTTTGATCGTCATCTTTATACCATACGGCGGTTGCACTTTCCTGAGCATGGCCAGGGCCACTACGCCCGCCACATTTTCCTCCGGCACCGTCGAGAGGTCACTGTTTCCGGTCATTTCGATGACCAGTCCCTGTTGGGAAGTTTTTTCAAAAATCATTTCGTCCCCGACCGCTTCCAGCGCAAAGCCCAGAATATCGAAAGCACAACTGACATTGGCCACCGTGGCCGGGGAGAAAATCTTTACTTCATCCATGAATTTTATTTTAATGATGAAAATTACGTTTTTTATTGATTTACAACGGAAATTATATCGGCAAAAACACCGGAAGCCGTTACGGAGGCACCGGCACCGGCGCCTTTCACCACCAAGGGCTGCTCGTCGTATCTCTTTGAATAGATCAGCACAATATTGTCTTTGCCGTCCAGCTGATAATAGGGCTGCGAAGCGTCCACCTGACGAAGTCCTACCCGGGTTTTTCCGCTGTCAAGTTCCGCTACGTAGCGCAATTTTGTGTTCTGATTTTCGGCTTTCTTTCTGATCTCTTCAAAATAAGCATCATAATCCGGCAGAGCTTCCATAAATTCGCTGACTGTTTTCATCTTCATCAGCGGCTCCGGCATAAAAGACTCATTTCCCACGGACTCGAATTCCAGGGGAATACCGCATTCTCTTCCAAGGATCAGTATTTTACGCATCACATCCTGACCACTCAGATCGATACGCGGATCAGGTTCGGTATATCCTTCTTTGATCGCCTGCTGTACCACATCCGAAAAGGATACTCCTTCCACAAAATGGTTGAAAATAAAGTTCAGGCTTCCCGACAAAACAGCCTGGATGCGAAATACCTTGTCGCCGCTCTTCATCATTCCCTGAAGTGTTTTCAGAACCGGTAAACCCGCACCCACATTGGTTTCATACAGATATTTTACATTTCTGGCTTTCGCCAGATTGTTCAGACTTCTGTAATTTTCATAGGGTGAGGAAGCGGCAATTTTGTTGGAGGCTACCACCGAAATACTCTGTTGCAAAACACTTTCATACAACCCGGCAATGGAAGCGCTGGCGGTATTGTCCACGAAAACCGAGTTACGAAGATTCATCTCTTTCATTTTCTGAAGAAATGCCTGTCGTGACATCACCTCCCCTTTCTCCAGCAAATCGCTTTTCCAGTGATCCATGTCCACCGACTTTTCATCAAAGAGCATCTTTCGGCTGTTGGCCAATCCGACGACTTTGATCTCCAAAGCGTATTCATTCCTCAGATATTCGTATTGTTCGTGTATCTGCTCCAGCAAAGCACTTCCCACATTTCCCACACCCACCATAAAAAGGTGTACTTTTTTGTATTTCGACAGAAAAAAAGTCTCGTGCAATACATTCAATGCTTTCGTTACATCCTGATCGGAAACCACCAAAGAGATATTCCTTTCCGTAGAACCCTGGGCAATGGCCCGGATGTTGATTCCGTTTTTCCCCAGGGCATTGAAAGCCTTGCCGCTCAAGCCAACTGAGGATTTCATTTTATCGCCTACCAGGGCTATCACCGAAAGGTTCTCCTCCATGAGCAAAGGATCGATTTTAGTCAGCACCATTTCGTTTTCAAACTCCTTATCAACCACATGCTTTGCCCGCTTTAAATCCGTCTTGCTGATGGCAACGGTAATGGAATGTTCCGAAGACGCCTGGGTAATAAAGATGACATTGACTTTCTCTCTCGACAGCGTGGAGAAGAACCGGGCGGCAATTCCGGTGACGCCCACCATCCCTGCTCCAGTCAAAGTAAGCATGACAATTTTATCTACATGCGACAGGCCTTTGATGGCATGCCCGTTTTGCTTTCCTTCGCGGCATATAAGCGTTCCCGCACCCTCCGGCCGGAATGTGTTTTTTATCCACAACGGGATATTCTTTCGCATCACCGGCTGCAGCGTCGGCGGAAAGATGACACGGGCACCGAAGTGTGAAAGCTCCATGACTTCTTCATAAGACATTTTTTCGAGCGGCAGGGCTGTCTCCACCAGGTTTGGATCCGCCGTCATCACGCCATCCACATCGGTCCATATCTCGAGTTCCGAAGCCGCTACGGCTGCCGCTAAAATGGCTGCCGTGTAGTCGGAACCTCCACGCCCCAGGGTGGTATCATGGCCGTCAGACGACCGGGCGATGAACCCCGGTACGAAAACATGGTCATTGATTTCTTTTATTCGCCGGGATATTTGCTTCTCGGTACGGTCAAAAAGCACCTGGGCCCCTCCGTAAGATTCGTCCGTTAAGATCAGCTCACGGGCATCCAGCAAAGTGGTAGGTATCTTATGATAATTCAGCGCAGCAGAAATAATCACCGCCGACAGCCTTTCGCCAAAACCCAACAGATAATCACGGGTTTTTGGGAACATCTCGTGCAGCAGGGAAATTCCGTTGCACAGATCATCCAGTTCATTGAGAAGGATCTTGATCTCACCGATGATGGAACTTTGACCTTTCAACGGGAAGATCTCACTGATGGCACGAAAATGTCTTTCGCTGATCTCGTTCAGCGTTACCTGATAATTCGGGTCTCCCTTTCGTGATTGTTCGCCGCACTCTTCCAGCAAATTCGTAATTCCGCCCATCGCAGAGGCTACGAGGACCAGCTGCTCACCATGGTGCTGCTTTTTTACGATTTCTATAACTTTCAGTATGTTTTCTGCGCTGGCAACAGAACTTCCTCCAAATTTTAAAACTTTCATTTTGAAAAATTTTGATAACAAGAAAAACCTGCAACGGGAGAGGTTCTCCTTTTAGTTTTTTAAATAAATGCCGTGAAATGTGTCCTTCCGCCTTAGGCGGTAAAATAATCTATACCCCCAAGGGGGTTGAGGTAAAGGAGGTAAAACGGCACATTGTAGTGGTCCCCTCGGTGCGCCCTCGCCCGGCGGTAGTAAAAAGAGACCCTGTGTGCATCACGTTTTTCAAACTCAGATTATTTGCTTGGGGTAAAAGTAGAAAAATTCTTTCGGTTCTTACAGGAAGGCCATTTTAATCTTCCCGTAAAAGGCAATCCGGGGCATGCTATTGCCCTTACCATCATAATTCAAACCATTGCGAAAGCATGCGTCACCATGCCGGGTCAAATTATCAAACCCATTCTTACTGACGGAATTCAGGTTATTTCGCCACAATCTCTCTTGTCTTTCCGCTTGTCAGGGTAAAATGGACGGACTTTTGCCCGACAATGATAAAAGTAACCTTCCTTTTAGTCGGCATGTTTTCATATCCCTTTCCGGAAACGGTAAAAGTAAATTTCTCACCATCATCCGTACTGAATTTCAACAACTGATAATCCCCGGCTTTATAAGCGTCAAAAGTCTTTCCGTCATCTTCATACATTACGCCATCCGAACTTTTTCCCGGTAAGGGGAAATACAAAACCGTGAGTTCTTTCGATGAATAATAATCGGTGGAATTCACCGCATGAACCATCGGGATAAAAGCGCCGGCTTTTACAAAAATCGGAATGGTTTCCAGGTCGACAGGAACCGTGATCCATTTTCCGCCTTCAAATTTCTGATGATCCCACCAACCGTACCACAGCCCTTTCGGAAGATAGACTTTCAGGCTCTTAACGCCAGGATTCAAAACCGGCGCCACCAGGAAATCGGGTCCGAAGAAATATTCATCGATCACGGAATAAGCCGTGCTGTCATCGGGATATTCAAAGAAAAGCGGACGGATAATGGGAGTGCCTTCCACGTCGGTATGCCAGGCCACCGTATAGATATAGGGCAACAGACGGTAGCGCAGTTTCATGAAATCGCGTACAATGCGCTGGGTGGTATCATTAAAGAAAATGGGTTCCGAAGGGATCACCGAACCGTGAGGTCTTAGCACCGGCGTGAAACAGGCAAACTGTAGCCAACGGGTGTAGAGTTCGTTGTCTTTTACGCCCATGGCGAAACCGCCGGCATCGGCGTGAATGAACGGGATCCCGCTCATACTCATATTTTCCATCACCGGAAGCTGTGCCTGCAATCCACTCCAACTGCGGGAAATATCTCCTGACCACGGAAAGACAGAAAAGCGCTGAGAGCCGGCATATCCGGCACGGTTCAGGTCAAAGAGCCTCGTTTCAGGATAATTTTTTCTGTAACGGTCATAAAGTAATTTTTCCCAGTAAAAAGCATACAGATTCCTTACCTGATCAGCTTTGCCGCTCACAAAATACTGATGCTCAGATATGGTTTCAGGTTCGCCCAGATCGCCCCACCATCCAGCCACACCGTTTTTGATCTGCTTGTTGTACTGATCCCAGAACCAGTTCCTGGCCACCGGTTTAAAAATGTCAATCAAACTCGCAAGGCCGAAATAAAACCTGGTATTTACGAATGTCTGTCCCAGACTGTCTGTCGAGAAAATTCCCAGCTTTTTTCCGATCTGATAGTGCCTCAGCGTGTCAATAACGTACGGTTCCGTGACCAAAATCGTCTTAACTCCTTTTTTCCTGAAGTTGGCAATCATTTGTTTGGGATCAGGCCAGCGCGGTTTATACCAGTGCAGTTCACCGAGATATCCTTTGATGTCATTGCCAAACCAGTAAAAATCAAAAATCATGGCATCCATGGGAAAATCTGCGGCCTGCATGGCGCTGGCGATGGAATCAGCCTCGCTCTGGTTTTGGTATGCCATCC
>CAYWBO010000004.1:59165-83371 GCA_964456625.1 uncultured Lentimicrobiaceae bacterium
TGATTGAAAAGCTGAAAATAGTGACCTTTCAATGCTGTCACCGCACGTTCTCCAAGCCCGTAGTAATGTTCGTCCTTACCGATCCGAAACTGTAGACCAGTTTGTTTGCCTTTTTCAAAAAAGCCTTTGTCTTCTTTGAGGAGGGTATCGTCATGATAGACATAACTGGCATAAAACGGATCTTTGTGAAAGATGATCTGCAGGCTGTCAGACTGAAATCTCAGATAACCCGGTTCGTCCGTTACACTGACCTTAGTATCTTTTGTCTGCAGGACCACGGCCACACAGGAATCTTTGGTTGGCACTGTAGTTGGAAAATCCTTGATCCTGGCCATTTTGGGCTCGTAGAAAAAACTCTGAACCAGTCCGTGGTTCGTTTCAATGTTCAAAACACCTTTGGCAAAAGTATAAGACAGCATTTGCCGATGGTTAAACTGATACCCGACCGTATCATTTTTATCAGGTTTCATATTGGATTGCTGAGCAAAGCCCATCCCTGAAAGGAGGCTAAAAACCAACATGAACAAAAATGTCAGATAAATGCTCCTGTTTTTTCCCATATTACAAAAGGTGTTTTACCTGATTTTTTCAGGCGCGAACATTAAAAAATCCTATTTGAGGTTACCAAAGCCTCTTGCATTGTGAACGATTACTTTTCCAGCTCCACGATCAGCGGTGACCGGGCGGGAACAGTAATGCTGTCCAATTGGTTGATCGCTTCAGACGACATCACCGATTTCCCTTTGGAAAATCCCTTCAGATCGTCGGCAAATCTGGACATATCGACGGTTTTGGGCTCTTTATTGTTGTTGAGCATCACCATTACCTTTTGGCCCTTGTATGCGCGAAAATATACGTAAATACCATCTTCCACGATATACTGGGTAAGCTTCCCGAACTGGACTGCCTTATTGGTCTTACGCCAGTTTAAAAGCTTCTCAAGGAAGTTAAACGCATCGTTCTGTTCAGCGGTCCTTCCCCGCGGTGTAAAGGCATTCAGGGAATCGCCGGGCCATCCGCCGGGAAAATCTTTTCGGGTCACCCCGTCCCCTTTGTTTTTGTCACCTTTCATCAGGATCTCATCAGCAGAATAGATTTCAGGGATCCCCCGGGTAGTCATCAGGAAAGCCATGGCCATTTTCCAGCTGGTTAGATCTCCGTTCAGCGCCGTAAAAAGTCTCGTCATATCATGGTTATCCGCAAAAATGAGCAAATGGCTTGGGTGACTATAAACAAAATCCTGTGCCAGCACATCATATAAACGGGCCAGTCCACTGGTCCATCCATTGGGCTCATTAAAGGCGCTGCGCATGGCAAAACAAAGCGGAAAGTCCATGGCATTGGTGAGATGTGACTGATATCCGTCGTAATTTCTTTTATTTTGCTGCCAGTAAGCCACGGTAGCCGGCTGGTCGAACCAGGTTTCACCCACCACTTTAAAATGAGGGTATTCCTGTAAAACGCGTTCCATCCAGTGCGCCAAGAATCCCTTATAAGAATAGGGATAGGTATCCTGGCGGATCCCGTCCAGACCGGCATATTCAATCCACCAGATACTGTTCTGGATCAGATAATTGGCTACCAGCGGATTTTTCTGGTTCAGATCGGCCATGCTCGTATCAAACCAGCCGCCCACCATTTTCTTATAATCGGATTTGGATGCATGCGGATCCGAAACCACGCCACCATGATAATTGGAACGGGTGAATTCCGGCCACTGGTTGTACCAGTCGTGGGTAGGCAGATCGTTTTTCCAGAAATAGTTGGTGCCACAATGATTGAAAACCATATCCTGAATGACCTTCAATCCCATTTTATGGGCATCTTCCACCATTTTCCTATACAACTGATTGGTACCATAACGAGGATCCACTTTATAATAATCCGTCATCGCATAGCCGTGATAACTGGTACGGGGCTGGTTGTCTTCCATCAGCGGCGTAGGCCAGATGGCGGTGGCACCCAGGTTTTTAATGTATTGCAGATGATTGATGATCCCCTGGATATCTCCACCGTGTCTTCCGTTAGGATCTTTCCGGTTTGCCTGTTCCAGCATGCCGGGCATGTTATCGTTGCCGGGATCTCCGTTTGAAAACCGATCGGGCATCAGCAGATAAATCACATCCGAATTATTAAACCCCCGGTGAAGTTTTGGATTCAGACTTCTTTTGTTCAACGCATATGCGTAAACGGCTTTGTCCCCTTTCCCATCCTTAAAATGGATTTGCATAGTTCCCGGTTGTGCATCCTTTTTAATAACCAGGTTCAGGAACAAATAGTCAGGACTTTCCACATGCGTCACACTTTCCAGCACCACGCCGGGATAATCGATAACGGGTTGAGTTTTCGAAATTTCATGGCCGAAAACCATCAATTGCAGATGAGGGTCGTGCATGCCTACCCACCACGATGGCGGATCAATCCGCTGAAGTGACACTTTTTGTGCTTTTACATTAAAACTGCAAAAAACCACCAGCAGAGACACAAAGACTGATTTGGTAAATATCTTCATTATTTTAAAATTTTGGGATAATAAATTTCGTTTGTCGTTATCTTAATTTCTTTGAAAAAGCGGCTTAAGTCTATTCGACACTAACTTAGTGTATAGAAATTATCTGTATGTATTGCTATCAAAAATAGCAAAATATCAGGTTGAGATCACCTGCGCACCATTGCATCTGCTTAAAACCGTTGATAATTAATTTCCGCCAATTTCATCCTCCTATCGCAAACGTTTGATATCGACTAAAGTTAATTTTTTGTAAAGTTTTAAAGACTTAGTGTATTTTGCGTTTTCCCGAATCCGTAATGTATAAACCCATTTCTGTACCTTTGTGCTGTTATGAGATTCAACTTTTATTTATGAATAATATTTCTCTCCTTCAAAGTTACTGGAAAGAACTTTATCCCGCCACAGGCTTTAAGATTCTTGAAGACTTTTTAAAGGAAGCGGAAAAATACAGAATCGCCGCTTCAGATACACAAGCCGACTGGTACAAAGATGCCATTATTTACTCTTTGTATGTCGATTTGTTCAACAAGGATTTTTCGGGACTTCTCGACAAGCTCGATTACCTTGAAGACCTGGGCGTAAACTGTTTATGGCTGTTGCCGATGCTCGATTCCCCCATGCGGGATGCCGGTTTCGACATCCGTAACTACGATCGTATACGCGCTGATCTGCTCGGACTACCCGAAGATTTTGCCAAAGAAGAACAGGAAAAACTCTTTGGTGAATTTTTACAGGAAGCCCACAAAAGAGGGATCCGGATCATTTTCGATATCGCCATGAACCATACCTCCGACCAGCATCCGTGGTTTCTGGAAGCCCAAAAATCACAGGACAATCCCTACCGGGATTTTTACATCTGGAGCAAAGACAACACGTTGTACGGCGATGCACGTTTGCTTTTCAAAGGCATTGAAGACAGCAACTGGGAACCTTTGGGAGACGTTTATTATTTCCATCGTTTTTTCAGCTTCCAGCCGGATTTGAACTACAAAAATCCAGAGATTCTGCTCGAAATGTCGAGAAACCTGCTTTACTGGCAAAGTCTGGGTGTCGATGGCTTCCGTGCCGATGCCATTCCTTATCTCTGGAAAGAAGAAGGTACCGACTGCGAAAACAGGCCTAAAACCCATACCATCGTCAAATTTTTCCGTGCTTTACTCGACCACATCAATCCGGGTTCATTTCTGCTTGCCGAGGCTTGTCAGAAACCGGTGAACGTCGTGAAATATCTGGGCAACGGTGATGAATGCCATGCGGCGTATCATTTCCCGTTGATGCCCATGATGTACAAAGCCATCGCCATGGAAGACAATCTCCCCATCCGCAAAACGCTGAGCACTCAGGTCACCCCTGCTTTGCCCCACAGCGGCCAGTGGATGACTTTCTTAAGAGTTCACGATGAGCTGAGTCTGGAGCTTATTTACGTTTCGGAAGAAGACCGGAAATATATTCATGAAAATTATTGCCATGATCCCAAATGGGATTTCCGCGTAGGCGAAGGAATTTCTGCACGGCTGGCCGAACTTTTCAAAAAAGACATCCGCAAGATAAGCCTTGCCTATTCGATGATGCTGACTGTTACCGGAAGCCCCGTGGTTTATTACGGAGACGAATTCGGCAAGCTGAATGATGAAAAGTTTTACAACGAGCAGATCAAACTGACCGGAAAAGACGACACCCGCTTTCTGGTACGTGGCCGCATCGACTGGAAGCAGCTTAAGGAGGATTTGAAAGATCCTGAAAATTTCCATACTCAGGTTTATGAAATCATCAAATCGTTGCTGAATACCCGAAAAGAACACCCTGCTTTCGGAAGAGGACATACCGAATTCATAGATACTGTAAATTTGGCAGGGAGAAATGCAAATCAGGTACTGGCTTATTTCCGTTCCATGCCGGAAGAAAATATTCTGGTCATCAACAACCTATCGGGAAGACAAGTGGAAATTAAGCATCCGTTGTCGGAAAACAATACGTTTATTCTGAGTGCCAATGGTTTCTCCTACAACGAAGAAAAAGAAAGTATCGTCCTGGAACCTTACGGTTTTGTATGGTTCGAAGCTGTTTAAAATCCAACGGGCCCGTCGTGTTGCTATTCAATAAAATTAATTATTCCTGACTAAGGGTAAGGTCAGGCAGGTCCATTTGCCACTTTGTGGGATAGGGCGTCTCAGAGATATCCATGGGCCCGAAATTTCCGTCATTGTTTCTGTCTTCGAACTGCCAGCAATTGTGGACATTTAAATCTACGACCAGGGTGTTGCCTCCGGTTTGTGTAAAATTAAAATCCGCATTGACATACCAAACAGGTTGTGGCGACTGGTTCCAGAAATCGACATCTCCAAAAGGTCCGAAATCTTTTCCGCTTTTCCCGGCAAAATCCAACCAGGTAACGCCATCACCGTTCTGGGTATAGGCCCTCCAGCGTGGCGTGATCGGATCGAAATTGGCGGATTGTCCTTCACCGAAAATCCATCCGGTTTCTTCACCCTGATCATCGATCTGAACCACATCTCCGGGTTGATGTGTCCCGTTTTCGGTTTCCACATCATCCGAAAGGTAAATCCGGACATTTCTTTTCTCAACGCCTCTTTGAGTGGTACTGATGGGGATTTTCATTTGCAGATAGTAAACGTACAATGTCAAAGCCTGGTATTCGCCCTCAGGAATCGCAGTTCCTTTTACCAGAGAATGGAAGACACTCTCGTCCATGAAATCAAAGGTATAAGAAGACTGTAGATCGGGCTGGTCAAAAAGAACAAAATCCTGGGTGCCGTTTTTCCCTACAAGAACAGCCTTTTTTAAGGCAATACTGTATTCATCAGGGGTTTGACCGGTCATAACATAATCATAGACCGATGAACCGGCTTTTTTATCCGATTGAAATGTAACCTTGACCTTGACATCAAGGAGTTGGCTGTCGGTCGCAGACGCCGGATTTTCATTTTTTTTGCAACCAGAGAGTACAATAAGTATTCCTGCCGAAGAAAGTAATAGTACCTTTTGAAGATAATTCATAGTTTTTGGGTTTTGGGATTAATTGTATAAATATAATAATTTAACATCTGTTAACAAATGTTAAAATTAATTTAAAATGAATAAAAATTAAACGGAAAAACACGGGTTCTACTGATCATTTTCAGTTTATGAATATCATCCTGCCTTCGGCCGAATTTAATAATAAGCAACCCGTTTAAAGGAAGATCGCTACCGGGCGCACTTTAAACTCTCAAATTTGTTCAGAAAAATTGGGTGCAATTCCTAAAAATCGATTCCTATAACCGGGAAGCCGACTTATGTTAAATTTGCAGTTCAATTGGATCAACATGTCGCAAAGGCTTAACATAGAAGAATTCTTACCCAGAACGGATGCGCTTCCGCTGATTGATGTACGTTCTCCCAAAGAATTTGCCCAGGGACACATTCCGGGTGCCGTCAGCCTGCCGCTGTTCGATGATGAGGAAAGGGCACGTGTAGGGATACGCTATAAGGACGGCGGAAAAGAAAATGCGGTGCTGCTGGGCCTTGAAATTGTCGGGCCCAAGCTGGCTGATTTCGTGAAGCAGGCCCGAACCATAGCCCCGAAAAAGGAAATTTTAGTCTATTGCTGGCGTGGCGGCATGCGCTCGGAAAGCATGGCCTGGCTGCTCGAAACCTGGGGCATGAAGACGTATACCCTGAAAGGCGGATACAAATCCTATCGGCATCATATCCGTGAAGCTTTTTCAAGACCGGTGAAAATGCTTGTTTTAGGTGGCTACACTGGCAGCGGCAAGACCTATATTTTAAAAGAACTCGAAAAACTCGGACAGCAGTTTCTGGACATCGAATCCATCGCCCATCACAAAGGTTCTGTCTTTGGTATTTTAGGCCAGGAACCTCAGCCCACCAACGAACAGTTTGAGAACAATCTGGCCGATGCCTGGCGGAAGTTTGACTTTGAAAAACCGCTTTGGGTTGAAGACGAAAGCAGGCATCTGGGGTTTTGCGGCATTCCGGACCCGTTGTTTTTTCATATGCGCGAAGCTCCGCTCATTAAAGTGATGGTACCGAAAACGGCCAGGGAGCTTCGGTTAGTGAAAGAATACGGAGGTTTCAACAAAGAAAGCCTGGCCGGACAACTGGTTAAAATCAGAGAACGTATGGGAGGCCAGCATCTGAAAACAGCGATGCAAGCCATGGAATCAGGAGATTTGCAACACGTGGCATCGCTGACACTTCAGTACTACGATAAGGCATATGACCTTGCCGGAAAAGACCGGGATCTTGAAAGGGTCTTTGAGCTTCCGGTTGAGGGGGACAATCCGGCCGCCACTGCAAAAAAAGTCCTGGAATCCGTAAAAAACATAAAAACAGCGCCTTATGAATCCCGTTTATCTTGATTATAACGCAACTACGCCCATCGCCCCTGAAGTAGCAGCAGAGATGAAACCTTTCCTGGAAGAATATTTCGGGAATCCTTCCAGCTCGCACTCCTACGGTGTTAAGACCAAAATGGCTGTAGAAAATGCCCGGCGCCAGGTGGCTGAACTGATTCATTGCGATCCTTCGGAAATCATCTTTACCAGTGGCGGCACGGAATCCAACAATTACGCCATCAAAGGAATTGCCCTCGCCAACAGGCAAAAAGGTAATCACATTATCACCTCTTCTGTAGAACATCCGGCCGTGATCGAAGTCTGTAAATATCTGGAGAAAAACGGCTTTGAAGTGAGCTATATTCCGGTGGATGAATTAGGGGTCATCGATCTTGAATCACTGAAAAACGCTCTTCGTCCCAACACCATCCTGATCTCAGTAATGCATGCCAACAATGAAGTCGGGAGTATCCAACCCATTGCTGAAATTGCGGCAATTGCAAAATCCAGGGGTATTTTTCTCCATACGGATGCTGCCCAATCGATAGGAAAAATTCCGGTGGATGTGAAAGAGCTGGGTGTGGATTTGCTCAGTATCGCCGGCCATAAACTTTATGCACCCAAAGGAATCGGTGCTTTGTATATCCGGAACAGTATTCATCTTGAAAAATTAATCCATGGTGCTGACCACGAACAAAATCTGCGGGCGGGCACAGAAAACGTACTGGAAATTGTAGGATTGGGAAAAGCCTGTGAAATTGCCGGGGAACATTTAAAAGAAAACGCAGCTTACTATAAGGAAACCCGCGATCTGTTGCATCAATTACTGAATGAATCACTTCCCGGGATCAAGCTCAACGGACATCCGGAAAATCGCCTTCCTAACACGCTGAGTATTTCATTTCCGAAAATAGAAGCGAATACTCTAATATCCAGACTCGAAAACGTAGCCGCTTCTGCCGGTGCCGCCTGTCATTCAGAAAGTATTGATGTATCCGCTGTTCTCGAAGCCATGCACATTCCGCTGGATTATGCCATGGGAACCATCCGGTTTTCCACCGGTCGCGGAACAACAACTGAAGACATCAGAAACGTGGCCGAAGAAATTATAACCACTGTCAAGACATTGATGCCCAAAGAAGCCGGTCAGGAAAAAATATTACAGCAAAAAACGGATGAGGTCAAACTGACACATTACACCCACGGGTTGGGTTGTGCCTGCAAAATTCAGCCGCAGCATCTGGAATCGGTGTTACAAAAGCTACAACCTTTCTTCGATCCCAATGTATTGGTGGGAACCGAAACATCCGATGATGCCACGGTTTATCGCCTGACAGAGGATCTGGCACTGGTTCAAACCTTGGATTTCTTCACGCCCATAGTTGACGATCCGTATGACTTTGGTGCCATCGCTGCCGCCAATGCTTTGAGCGATATTTATGCTATGGGAGCCAAACCGATTTTTGCTTTAAACATTGCTGCTTTCCCTGAAGATGCACTTCCGCTTTCTGTTTTGGAGCAGATTTTAAAAGGCGCCCAGGACAAAGCTACTGAAGCAGGAATTGGCATTCTGGGAGGCCATACCATCGAAGACCCTGAGCCTAAATACGGGATGGTCGTCAGTGGGGTCATCCATCCCGATAAAGTCATAAAAAATACAGGAGCACAACCCGGCGATGTGCTGATCCTCACCAAACCCATCGGAACCGGAATTCTTTCCACCGCCATTAAAAGAGGCATGGTGGATGAAGATTTGAGAAAGGAAGTCACCAAGTTGATGTCCACACTGAACAAGATCCCATCAGCGCTGATGTCAGCATATGAAGTCCATGCCTGCACCGACGTTACCGGATTTGGTTTGTTGGGCCATCTGAGAGAAATGAGCGCCGCCTCCCAATGTGATGTGGAAATTAGCTTCAGCCAGATTCCCTGGATCCGGGAAGCACAGAACCTTGCCACGGCAGGCGTGATCCCGGGTGGTACGTATAACAACCTGGAATTTGTAAAACCTTTTGTTGATTTCGGGAATCTTTCACGGACCCAACAGCTCCTGATTTGCGACGCACAGACTTCCGGCGGGCTTTTGGTAGCTCTGAATGAAAAAGATGCTGAAAATTATTTGAAGGCTTTACAGGAAGCCGGATTGAAGGAGGCAGGTATCATTGGAAATTTTCCGAAGAAAGGAAGCGGACTTATTACAATTCATGAGTAGATATTTTCCGCGAGGAAATTTTGTTTCCCAACAGTTTTATGGTTCAAAAGGTCATCATCATTTTATAACAGGGAGCACTTTTATGTCAATGTTTCAATGCATTAATTTCTAAATTTGCTACCTTCAAAAACATGAGATGGCACAATCACACCTGGGAGAATTTTTTGCGTTGGGAACGGCCCTTTTCTGGACTGTTTCGGCCTTGGCCTTCGAGAGTGCCACCATCCGCGTGGGCGCTTTTGCCGTGAACCTGATCCGCCTGTGGTTTGGTTTTGTCTTTTTGAGCATCCTCTCCTATTTCGTCAGAGGACTGGCATTTCCGGTCGACTCCACACTGCATAACTGGATATGGTTGGGATTATCGGGGGTGATCGGATTCATCGCAGGCGATTATTTTCTTTTTTCATCTTATCCGCTCATCGGCTCCCGTATGGCTATGCTGATGATGACGCTGGCACCACCCATCGCTGCTTTTTTCGGATGGGCTTTTTTAGGAGAAACACTAAGCCTGAAAGGCATGGCCGGCATGGTGCTGGTCCTTTCGGGAATCGCTATTGCCATCTATAACAAACCCAACGGAGTAGAAAAAATAAAACTAAAATATCCGGCCAAAGGATTGCTCTTTGGATTTTTGGGCGCCTTGGGACAAGGCGGCGGCATCGTCCTTAGTAAATACGGTATGGGAAGCTACAGTGCCTTTGCTGCGACACAGATCCGCATCATTGTTGCTATGATCGGTTTTACGATTATTATCACCGTTCTGAGACGCTGGAAAAATGTCTCCAATACCTTTAAAAACCTTCCGGCGATGAAAGGGATTGTGACGGGTTCCTTTTTCGGACCTTTTCTAGGGGTCTCTTTTTCCTTACTTGCCGTTCAAAATGTCAGCGCCGGTGTCGCTTCCACCATCATGGCGATGGTACCTGTGTTCATCATCCTGCCTTCTGTGATTCTATACAAACAAAAAGTAAACTTTGCTGAGATTGCCGGAGCATTTTTAAGCGTCATCGGCGTGGCTCTATTCTTTATCTGAAAACTATTTTTCCTGAAAGAAATACGCCTTTTTCCACTTTTATCTTTATCGGCACAAAGCCGGAAATTTGTCGATTTTTACGCAAGTTTTATAGCGTATTTTTTACACTAACCCTATGTGTTTTTAAGTAAAATATTGCCCTTACTATTTTCAATATTACACGAAGTGCTATATAGAACAAATCTATTTTTGTAATTTTCGATGGGAATATCAAACGATTTCACTCGTTTGCGATAGGGAAGTTTGGACAAAAGTTCACACAAAGACACAATATAACGGGACAGGAAGGTTTAATTTCCGCAAATAATAGAAAATATTTTCACCTTTGCATATTACTAAAAATGTAAAAGATATGCCCCAATACACCTTCGAATCCGTGGTATTCGATTTGGACGGAGTCATTACCCAAACAGCCAAAGTTCACAGCCACGCATGGAAAAAGATGTTTGACAATTATTTGAAAACCAGAGAAACAGAGTATAACGAGCCTTTTAAACCCTTTACACAGTCTGAGTACCTGGCTTATGTCGACGGGAAACCGAGATATGACGGGGTAAAAAGTTTTCTCGAATCACGAAATATTGAGATTCCCTTTGGAACCCCAGATGACGGACCTGAAAAAGAGACCGTTTGCGGATTGGGAAACAAAAAAAATGCTGCTTTCAATGAAGTGTTATCCACCGAAGGTGTAGAAGTCTATCCCTCTACTGTGGCTTTTATGAAAGCGCTGAAAGATGCAGGCGTAAAAGTCGGCGTAGCTTCTTCCAGTAAAAACTGCGAAGTCGTTTTAAAAGCCGCTGGATTAGAAGGCCTTGTAGAAACCCGCGTGGACGGAGTCGTATCCGCCGAGCTCGGATTGAATGGAAAACCGGCGCCTGACATCTTCCTGACTGCGGCCAGGAACCTGGGTGCAAATCCTCATAATTCCGTCGTTGTGGAAGACGCCGTTTCCGGCGTAGCTGCCGGCAGAAACGGTAATTTCGGACTGGTACTGGGCATCGCCCGCGAAGACAATACTGCTGAGCTCAGAAGGAACGGTGCAGATATTGTGGTTGCAGATATGGAAGAAATCGACATGAACGATGTGGAAGAATGGTTTCAACAGAATTTGGAAGAGGATAACTGGAAACTGGAATACCACGACTACGACCCGAAAAAAGAGCGCTCCCGCGAAGCCTTGCTGGCGATCGGGAACGGGTATTTCGGTACCCGTGGTGCCATGGAAGAATCCGTTGCCAATAATGTGAATTATCCGGGAACATACGTTGCCGGGATTTATAACCGGCTGGTCACAAAAATTCAGGACCGCGACGTCGTAAACGAAGATTTCGTGAACTGTCCCCAGTGGTCACGGGTCAGATTTAAAGTGGATGACGGCCTGTGGGTCGATATCAATCAGGTTGAAATCCTTTCCATTCTTCGCAGGCTGGATTTCAAAACCGGCGTGTTGCATCGTGAAATGACCATCAAGGATGAAGAAGGGAATATCAGCCTGATAGAATCCGAACGTTTCGGAAGCATGAACCAGCCGCACCTGGCTGCCCTGCGTTACAAGATTACGCCCATCAACTATTCGGGCACCATCAGCATTTGCACTGCCCTGGACGGAGCCATTCAAAACGAAGGAGTTGAACGCTACAAAGATTTGTCCTCAAAGCACCTGCAACCTGTTGACCAGGGAGGAGAAAGATATCTGTCCTGGTTAAAGGTGCGAACCAATCAATCAAAAATTGAGATTTGTGAGGCTGCCAAGATCAGCTTAAAAAGGAACGGCCGTGAAATTGAAACGGAAATTGCACATACATCGGACGAAGGCGTTGTTTATTCCATCCTGGAACAGGAATTGGTGGCTGGAGAAAGCCTGGAACTGGAAAAAGTCGTCGCTATTTTCACAAGCAAAGAGGAAATATACGCCATGACCGAGGCCTTGGGACTGGCCAGCATAGCAGGGTCTTACGAAGACATCCTGAAAGAATCCGTCGATGAAAGAGAAAAACTCTGGGATGAAATCGATATCCGCCTGGAAGGCAATCGTTTGTCACAGAAACTGTTGCGGCTCCACTTGTATCATTTGCTGATCTCCGCTTCCAAAAACAACGAAAATCTGGATGCCAGCGTTACCGCCCGCGGTCTTCATGGCGAAGCGTACCGAGGACATATATTCTGGGACGAATTGTTTATACTACCATTTTACGACATTCATTATCCCAAAACTGCCCGCTCGCTGCTGATGTATCGTTACCGCAGACTGGAAAAGGCACGCGAATACGCCAAGGAAAACGACTTCAAAGGCGCCATGTATCCCTGGCAGAGCGGCAGCGACGGAAGCGAAGAAACCCAGGTGGTGCACCTGAATCCCGTTTCCGGTGAGTGGGGCCCCGATCACTCCTCCCTGCAAAGGCATGTATCCCTGGCTGTGGCCTATGACGTCTGGGAGTATTTCCACGTTTCACAGGACAAAGAATTCCTGGAAAAATACGGCATGGAGATGTTTCTGGAGATCTGCCGCTTCTGGGAAAGCAAGACCAAATGGAACGAAAAATATCAGCGTTACAGCATCGGTGGCGTGATGGGACCGGATGAATTCCACGAAAAATATTCCGATACTGAAGAAGGCGGATTAACCGACAATGCCTATACCAACATCATGGTGGCATGGCTGTTTAAAATGGCTAATAATTTGCTTTCGCAGATGGATTCCCAGGCCAAAGCTGACCTGTTTCGGTCATTGAACATGAACGAAGAAGAAGTAAATCACTGGCAGGATCTCCGTAAAAAACTCCGGCTGGTAATTTCGGAAGATGGCATCATTGCACAATATGACGGCTATTTTGAACTGAAAGAACTGGATTGGGATTATTACCGTCAGAAATATGGAAATGTTTACCGTATGGACCGCCTGCTGAAAGCAGAAGGAAAATCCGCCGACGAATACAAGGTGGCCAAACAGGCCGATATGCTAATGACTTTCTACAATCTCGACAAAGAAGAAGTCGACGTGCTTTTGTCTGAGATGGGTTACCAGCTACCTGAAGACTATCTCACGAAAAACCTGGATTACTATCTGAAACGGACTTCACACGGTTCTACATTAAGCCGCGTGGTTCATGCGCAATTGGCCCAGATGATCGGCGATAAGAATTTGAGCTGGGAGTTGTATTCCGATGCCCTTTCCAGCGATTTTAACGACATTCAGGGCGGCACTACCGGAGAAGGCATCCATGCCGGTGTGATGGCGGGGACCATTCTGATCGCTCTTTCCACCTATGCCGGAATCCAGCTCAGGAAGGAAAATCTGGAAATCATCCCTTCCCTGCCGGAAAGCTGGGACCAACTGAAATTCCAGATGAATTTCAAAAATGTCTTCTATTCCTTCTCGGTTAACAACGGCGGAGTTTCGGTAATGGCGGATCAGGATGTGAAAATCAAAGTTTTTGACAAAGAAGTATCGCTAAAAGCCGGTGAAGAAGTTTTGATTTCAAAATAATAGTGTGATCTAAAGGTTTAAAATAGTTTCAAAATCAATAATTTAAAAGTAAAGAACATGCTCGAAGATGTTTTATTGATTGAAGACAAACACCGGAAAGTAGCCGCCGGGATTGTGGAAGAAATTCTCAAAAACAAAAAAGACAAATATATCATCGCCATTTCCGGTGAATCAGGCTCGGGTAAATCCGAACTGACTCATGTGGTGGCCAAAGAGCTTCGGAAATACAACATCTTTGCCAAGCCCGTGCACCTGGATAATTTCTTTAAAACACTGCCACTGGAACGCAGAGCCTGGCGTGAAAAAAACGGCATCGCAAATGTTGTGGGACTGAATGAAATCAACTGGGAAGGCGTACAGCAAACCGTAGATGATTTCAAAAACAACCGGAAATCCAGCATGCCCTGCGTGGATTTGGTGACTGAACATGTGGATACTTTAACTACCGATTTCAACGGAATCGATATGCTGGTGCTGGATGGATTGTATGCCGTGAAAACTGAAGGCGTGGACCTTCATGTTTTTATCGAGCTAACGTATCACGAAACCAAAAAGGCACAAACTTCCCGTGGCAAAGAAAAAACAGATGAGTCGCGCATGCAGACACTGGAAGCGGAACACAAAGCCGTGCAATCGCTCAAATCCAAAGGCGATCTGTTCGTGAATATGGAGTACGAATTGGTGAAAGCCTGAGGCCCGAATCAAGTCCGGATCAGAAAATCAGTTATTTTTTTTACAACCTCATTCTGGTGGTCGAAATGCGGATGGTGGCTGCAATCATCGAGAATGTAAATTTCTTTGGGTGCAGCCCCCCCTTTTTTTATGTTTTCAATTTGCTGAAGGCTCGTGTACTGATCATTTTTCCCGTGAAAAGCCAGAACGGGAACCTCAATTTGAGCCAGTTCATCGAAAATATTCCAGAATTGAAAAAACGGCGCCGTCCAGGTTTTGCTCCAGGCATAAAAAACATCATCTGTTTTTTCTCCGTGATATTTTGTCAGCGCACTTTTCAGCTTACTTCCGGGTGCTTCATAAATTTTTATCACCTCCTCTATAGACGGCGTTATCTTAGGTTCATTGAATGAATTCGCCGAAAGGGTAACCACCTTGAGCAAATTCTTCGGATGACGTGCGGCATGTATCAGTCCTAACGAACCTCCTTCGCTGTGTCCCACCACGAAATAAGAATTAAGCTTCAGTGCTCCGATCAGTTGTTGAAGCAATGCTTCTTCTTTGTGAATATAGTCGAGACTTCTTTTTTCGGTCAGCGGACCGGACTTTCCATATCCCTGACGGTCGTACACCACGGCATGAAACCCGGTGGCTTCCACCAATCGTTCAGGAAAGTCTTTCCATTGCTCCACCGAGCCTAATCCTTCATGAAGAAAAATAATAGCCGGCACGCCGGGGAGGATCTTTTTCTCCCGGTATATCTCTCTGACAAACAATTTGATCCCTGAAAGGGAAATCCATGTGTTGTGATAAAACATCTTAGCTTTGCCTGTCCTTGACGAACAAAATCAGGACAGCAGCGATAAACATGGAAATTCCACCCAGAATCAACGCATAAATCGCATCGCTGTGGAAGAATTTATCCAGGAAAAAACCTAAAATTGCAGCCGCCACGATCTGAGGGATCACAATGAAATAGTTAAAAATTCCCATGTAGATTCCCATCTTATCGTGCGGCAAAGCATTGGTAAGGATGGCGTATGGAATGGAAAGAATACTCGCCCAGGCCGCACCCACGCCCAGCATAGAAACCAAAAGCAAATACTGGTCTTTGATAAAATAAATGGACAAAAGTCCCAGGCCTCCCAGAATCAGAGAAACCGAATGGGTGACTTTTCTGTTTGTAAGCCTTGCCATCGGAGTCAAAAGCCAGGCAACAACGGCGGCAAAACCATTGTACACGGCAAACATAATGGACACCCAGTCAGCACCGTTGTTATAAGCTGCCGATGCTGTATCGGAAGAATGAAAAACATATTGTGTGATCGCTGGTGTTGTGTAAATCCATAAAGCAAAAAGGGCAAACCAGCTGAAAAACTGGACAAAAGCCAGCTGCCACATGGTTTTCGGCATGCCGAACATGTCGTTCATAATCACCACAAGCGCGGGTTTGTGGCTTTTTCTGAGCTGCAGGCCACCGGAAATGATCATCAGCACGCCAAAGGCCATAAAACCAAAGGAAAGTACGTAGAGATCTTTGGTAAGCTTATCGTGATAGAACCAGAAGGTGAGCAGGGCTCCGGCCAGCAACCAAAGGAATCCGTTTGTAAACTGTTTTCTGCCTTTTTTAACGACAGCTTCAAAATCTACTACTTCTTCCGTCTCCTTTTCCTGAACTTCCACTTCATTGTAAGAAGCAAGTTCTTCCGGCGGATATTCTTTGGTGGTGATGATAGTCCAAAGGACCGCAACTAAATAAACAGCACCCCCGATGTAAAACGACCACCGAACCGACGGAGGAATAACCCCTTCCGGTGCCGTATTGCTGATATGAAGCCAGTTGGTCATTACCCAGGGCAACACACTGGCAATCACCGCGCCCGTTCCGATAAAAAAGCTCTGCATGGCGAAACCCTGTGTTCGCTGTTCGTCGGGGAGCATGTCACCGACAAAAGCACGGAAAGGTTCCATGGAGATGTTGATGGAAGCATCCAGGATCCACAGCATCCCGGCAGCCATCCAAAGCACAGAAGAATGTGGCATGACCAACAATGCCAGCGAAGCCAGCAAAGCCCCGGCCAGGAAATAAGGTCTTCTTCTTCCTAGGCGGTTCCAGGTATTGTCGCTGTAATGCCCGATGATCGGCTGAACCAGGAGCCCTGTTACGGGTGCAGCAACCCACAAAATGGACAGATTACCGATGTCGGCGCCCAGGGTCTGAAATATTCTGCTGACATTGGCATTTTGCAATGCGAAACCAAACTGGATCCCGAAAAACCCAACGCTCATGTTCCATATCTGCCAGAAGCTTAGATGCGGTTTTTTAGTCATTTCTTCTACGTTTTTTGAATGCCCGAAAATAGGGCATTTTTCGTTAACTACCAAACAGTTTCGGCTTTCCGGAAGAGCTTCTGGCTCTTTTTAAAACGATTATTAAAAGCAAAAGCCAGCAGGGTGGCTGGCTTTTACATCGCAACTAAACAAAAAACTATTTTGAATTCTCACCTATTGGTAAATCTTGACCAACCTGAAAGAAATGTTCGGCTGGATTTGCAGGATCATATAAAAGGAAACGCATGCCGGGAGTCATGGCTTTATGATTTCCGGCAAAGCCCGTCATTCTTCCTCCCGGACGCATCATTCTACCATAGCCAGCGCCCATGTGACGGCGATAGTTTCCGTCTTTCATATTTTGAAAAATAACATGCCTTACCCCTTCTCTCCATTTGGGGAAATACGCTTTCAGGTTGTCCAAAGAGGCATGCAGTTCTGTGAAATGGTTCAGCACAATCTCATCCAATACGATCCTGTTTTTCTCCATCTGAACACGCAGTGCCAGGCGGGTTGAATCACCCCTTCCGGGGCCGGCAGGTTTATCTGCCCAATATTTTTTCATTTGTGCCCTGATATCAGCCATATTCTTTCTGACGTTTTCGATATCTCTCTTTTCCGAACTCTTCAAAACTTTATCAAAAGCTTCTCTTTCCTTATTCACAACCGGAAAAACATCTTTTTGTGCATAAGCAAGGAGTGCTTTCTTTACCTCTGGTTTCATGGCACCCATCATTCTGCCGGAATTCCTATGCATAGGAAATCTTCCGTACATTTCATCGCATCCGTAGCAACTGCCACGAAAGTTATTACGGCCCATCTGACGGTATCCCATATTTCCACCCATTCTGCTGTACCTGCACATCATTCCTCCATACATAGGCCCATTAAATGTACCTTTTCTGCCATAGTTCCCATATCCCATGCCACGGCCGACACCGGGTCTCGTTCCGGGGCCCATGTCCGACCTCATCCCCATGGGAAAAAGCTCCCCATTAAACATCAAACCAAAAGCAGGATCACTTATACGATCAAGGATCAATGGAGTTCTATTGTTACGGTTCATGCCGCGGCCATATCCCCGTGCATTTTTTTCACGGATAGACTGGATGTCTTTTGCCCATTTAGCTCCCATAGCTTCGATGGCTTTTTTATAATCAGCAGCGGCTTTGGGATGAGCGTCGGCAATTTTCTTTACTTCGGCCAGAAGATCATGTACCTCTGCCCGGTTGTTTTGCATCATAGGGCGGTTAAAATTCCTGCCCATGCCTGCCCCCTGAGCACCCATAGGTCCCGGTCTCAGATCTGTGAACTTTTCATGGATCTTTGTCAGTTCCTCTTTTTCTGAAGACGACAAGGCGGCAATAAATTTACTTTGTTCCTGTTTCACCATCGGCAACACATTTTTCTGTATGTATTCCCTTACAGGAGACATTTGTTGTGGTTGCATGGGTGACTGCGGGGTCTGTGGCTGAGCCATGACGAATTGTGTCCCGGCGAATATCAGCACTACGATAAGCATTCCTAATTTTTTCATTGTTTTAGATTTAAACATTTGCCTTTTTGACAAAACGACTCAGGCAAATATTCCCTTCCCTTGATGTTTCTCGACGAATTAATTCCCGAAGCTGACCAATCCCGGTTTATAAACTGCAGAATCATGATGAGGGAACGTTATGATCCGAACCAACCTAAAAAGAGAAAACCCCGCTTTTGGCGAGGTTTTCTCTTTTTAGTGAAAGCATAAGCTATCAGATGCCTGCTACTTTTTCCAACATGTCTGTGGTCAAGGACTTCGGCCTTTCGATAGGATAACCCAACGCCCGGTCCCAGGTGATGTTTGCAAGAACACCCATGGCTCTTCCAACACCAAACAGAACAGTATAGAAATCATATTCACGCAGACCATAATACCATTGGATCACACCTGACTGAGCATCCACATTCGGCCACGGATTTTTGGCTTTGCCCTGTTCTCTCAGGATGTCGGGGACGACATCATACAAACGGGAAACAAAAGCAAAGATCGGGTCTTTGGGTAGATGTTTCAGACAGAATTCACGCTGCGACATGTAACGCGGGTCGGTTTTACGCAACACGGCATGTCCGTATCCCGGAATTACCTGACCACTGTTCAGCGTATCCCAGACGAATTTTTTCATTTCTTCTTCCGAAGGGAGTTTTCCGTCCATTTTTTCCATCACATCCTGGATCCATTTCAACACTTCCTGGTTGGCCAGTCCGTGCAACGGGCCGGCGAGGCCGTCAAGACCAGCTGAAAGTGAATAATATGCATCGGAAAGTGCTGATGCCACCAAATGGGTGGTATGTGCCGAAACGTTTCCTGATTCGTGGTCGGAGTGAATGATGAAATACATACGAGCTACATCATCATAAGGTGCCGGAATTCCCATCATGTGTGCAAAATTGCCACCCAAATCCAGATTATCGTCCGGAGCAATAATATCCCCGTTTTTGTATTTCAGCCTGTAAATGTATGCTGCGACTACCGGAAGTCTTGCAATCAAATCCGTAGAATCCTCATACATAGGTTCCCATGCAGTCATTTTGTTAAATCCTTCGTCATAGAATTTAGCAAATTTTGATTCGTTTTGCATGGAAAGCACCGCTGCCGAGAACATGGTCATCGGATGGGTATTCTCGGGCATGGCCTTCAGTATATCAAAAACATACTGCGGAACTTTTCTTCTTTCCTTGAACTCTTCAACCACGTCCAGCGTTTCTTTCATTGTCGGCACATCACCTGTCAACAAGTAGTACCAAAAACCTTCAACATAAGGATAATCCTTACCTTCCGGTTTTGGCAAAGCAGCCATCACTTCGGGAATGGTCTTTCCGCGGAATCGGATCCCTTCGAACGGGTCGAGATAAGAAATGTCGGTCACGAGGCTTTTTACTCCCCGCATCCCGCCAATACATTGTTCAATCGTTACCTCTCCGACCTTGACATCGCCATACTCTTTCAAAAGACGAGTAGTCCTCGGCCGATGGGCTTCGATTTTTTCTCTTAGTTTGTCTTTTAATGTTGCCATAATAATAATTTTTGAGGTTAATAATTATTTTGAACCCAGCTTATTCTGGAGGTTCTGGTCCAAAGCATCTAAGAATTGTTCTGTGGTAAGATAATCTTTATCCGTCATTTTATCCCCTTTTATTAACATGGCGAGATCTTTGGTCATTTTACCAGATTCAACAGTTTCCACGCAGACTTCTTCCAATGCCATTGCAAAATCCATCAACGCCTGATTGTCGTCGAATTTTCCGCGATAGTGCAAACCACGGGTCCAGGCATAGATAGAAGCAATCGGGTTGGTAGAAGTAGCTTTCCCTTGTTGATGTTGGCGATAGTGGCGTGTTACGGTTCCGTGTGCAGCTTCTGCTTCAACGGTATTTCCGTCAGGAGTCAGCAAAACAGAAGTCATCAGTCCCAGCGAGCCGAAGCCCTGTGCCAGCACGTCTGACTGCACGTCACCGTCATAATTCTTGCAGGCCCAGATAAAGCCACCTTTGTTTTTGATCACCTGGGCAACCATATCGTCGATCAGGCGGTGTTCGTAATAGATACCTTTGGCTTCGAATTTTGCTTTGAATTCGTTGTCATAAATTTCCTGGAAGATATCTTTGAACCTGCCATCGTATTTTTTAAGAATTGTATTTTTTGTGGAGAGGAAAAGTACCTGTCCTTTTTCCAGAGCCATATTGAAACATGAGTACGCAAATCCATGAATGGATTCGTCGGTATTGTACATCGACATTGCGACACCGTCACCCTCAAAATCAAAGACTTCAAATTCCTGAGGCTCGCTACCATCTGCAGGAGCAAATTTAATGGTCAGCTTCCCTTTACCTTTGGTTACGAAATCGGTTGCCTTGTACTGATCGCCGAAAGCATGACGGCCAATGATGATGGGTTTTTCCCAACCCGGGACGAGTCTTGGCACATTGCTCATCAAAATGGGTTCGCGAAATACAGTACCTCCTAAAATGTTACGAATTGTACCATTGGGAGATTTCCACATTTTTTTCAAACCAAACTCTTCCACTCTTTGCTCATCAGGGGTAATGGTAGCGCATTTTACACCCACACGGTACTTTTTAATAGCATTGGCAGCATCTACAGTAATCTGATCATCGGTTTCGTCCCTTTTCTCAATTCCAAGATCGTAATATTTCAGATCAATGTCCAGATAAGGTAAAATCAGTTTGTCTTTAATCATTGCCCAAATAATCCGAGTCATTTCATCACCATCCAGCTCGACTACCGGATTTTGTACTTTAATTTTCTCCATCGTTTTAAAATATGTTTAATATAATTTAAAATTAAATTTTTTTGCGCCCGTAAAATTACAATATCTTAGGCTATATCGATAATTATTTTAATTACGCCTGTTAATTTAAAACAGGTACAAATTACGCCTGCGTAACACTTATACAATTCACTGTAAAATAGTTAATCCCACCAGAGCTGTTATTAAAACACAATGGAAAGGGAAATATTTAACATAATTTTAAGGAAGTTTAACGAAAGAAAACGAGCGTCTGCAGGCCTGCTGGCCGGATGTTTCACTCGATGAAAAAACCCTTGCCGGTTTGTGTTTCTCCGTTTACCGACAAAACACCCCCAGTCGCCGAATTTTTATTTTCGCCGGGTGACGGATAACCTATTTTTGCATCACAAACAAAAAATTCATCATCATGGGAAATTCAAAGAAATTATACCGGTCACGAAGGGACAAAGTCATTGGAGGAGTGGCCGGAGGATTAGCAGACTATTTTGAAATTGACGTTGTCATTATCAGGTTGCTCTTTGTTCTTGTCTTCTTTCTGGGCGGCGGCGGACTCTTAGCTTACATTATTATGTGGATCGTAATTCCGGCCGAACCGTATTACCCTCCGTATCATGAAGCAGCTCCCAGGCCCGAACCCAATCCGGGGAGCACACAGCAACCCGACACAGAAGGATCTGATTCTTCAAACCCTAATGCAACCACTTCTGAACCTGTCAGAAGTGACCACAGAAAAAACAACACAGGACTGGTGGCCGGTGTTGTCCTGATTGTTTTAGGATTCGTTTTTCTGGCCAACCATATGGTGCCCTGGTTCCACCTGAGTAATTTCTGGCCCGTTTTGTTAATTATAGCCGGAATCTTTATTATTGAACCCGAATTATTCAACTCTAAAAAATAAAGTCATGAAATATAAAAATGTATTTTGGGGTTTATTGCTGATCATCACCGGCGGATTGATCATTGGCCGGAACCTGGACCTCCTCTATTTTGACTGGTATAGTTTCCTCAAGTTATGGCCTGTCATTTTCATCCTGTGGGGGATCTCGGTTTTGCCGCTGCGCGATCCTGTCAAAATAATACTGCTGGTGCTGGTTTTAGGCGGAGCCACCTGGTTTGTAACGCATGAACCTGCTAACAGAGACCGTTCGAATTTTGAGTATCTTTTCGACTATTCGGATCATGATTCCAACTGGTCATCATACAAAGGAGCCCAAAAGTTCAATATTCCTTTTAACGACAGCATTCAAAGTGCATCTTTAAATTTCGATGCTGCTGCCGGAAGCTTTTACCTGAGCGACACAACCAGTGATCTGCTTGATTTAAGTCAGACAGGCAACCGCGATTATTACAAATATTTTGTTGAACAAAAAGGAAATCATTCCAAAATAAATATTTCTGAAAGACATAATCATATATTTGTTTTTAACAGCAGACACAGAGAAGTTGCCCTTCGGCTGAATTCAAATCCTGTATGGAATATCAATCTGAATGCCGGTGCCAGCGACCTTCATTTCGACCTAAGCCATTACAAAGTAAAAAGTTTCGATATGGATGGAGGGGCAGGTTCCTTCGACATCACACTGGGAAGTTTATATCCCGATACAAGGGTGACACTCGATGCCGGCGCTTCTTCACTAACCATTCGTATTCCCGAATCTTCCGGATGTGATTTACAACTTAGCTCCGTACTTTCAAATCGAAACCTGGAAGGATTTCATAAAGTGGGCGACCAACATTCTCAAACCGACAACTTTGATTCGGCTAAAAATAAGATCTACCTGAATATTGATGCTGCGATTTCAAGCTTAAACATCATCAGGTACTGACAATCCCTAACACTATCATATATATCCCCGGGCGGTTTTCTTTATGAAAGCCGCCTTTTTTTGTTGCCTTCCCTGTCTTATATATTTTACGTTCTCCCTGTTCCGTGTGGGAATAATTGTATTTTTGCGCCCGGAAAACTCCTGCTGGCAGGAGTTGATACGGGTTTAAAAGAAGTTTTGTCCCGATCAAGAGCGCAAAAAAATTCCCCGAAAGGGGGAAAAAGAACAAAAGAAATTCGGGTTTTTGAAAAATCGATTTTTAAATTGCAAAAAATTAAAGAAGAAAATTTTTAAAACTTTGGTTAGTTGGAAAATAGTTTCTATTTTTGCACCCCGATTTTCGGTTTAAAAAGCAAAAAGACTTAAGAAACAAATATTTAGATGAATACTTTAAGTTACAAGACAATGAGTGCCAATCAAAAGACTGCCAACAAGGAGTGGATTTTGATTGATGCGGAGAATCAGGTGTTGGGAAGGCTCGCTTCCATTACTGCCAAATTTCTCAGGGGAAAATACAAAACCAATTTCACCCCGCACGCTGATACTGGAGATTATGTCATCATTATTAATGCTGACAAAGTCAGACTTACCGGTGACAAGTGGGAACAGAAAGAATATATCCGCCACACCGGATATCCGGGAGGTCAGCGCATCACTTCTGCCAAAGAAATGATGGCTAAGAAACCGACCGCCATGGTTGAAAAAGCCGTGAAAGGCATGTTGCCCAAAAACAAACTCGGCAGCCAGCTGTTCCGCAACCTGCATGTATTTGCCGGACCAGAGCACACTCACGAAGCCCAGAAACCGAAACAAATTAATTTAAACTCAATTAAATAAGAGATGGAAGTATTAAACGCACTCGGTAGAAGAAAAACTGCAATTGCCAGAATTTACGTAAAAGATGGTGATGGTAAGATTGTCATCAACGGCAAAGACTTTAAAGAGTACTTCCCCACGGCCAACCTTCACTATGTTGTTGAACAACCTCTGATGCTCACCAAAACACTGGGAACCTATGACATCACCGTAAACCTTAAAGGAGGTGGTATCAACGGACAAGCTGAAGCCGTAAGACTTGCTATTTCAAGAGCATTGGTAAAGATAAACGAAGAATACCGTCCGGTATTGAAAGAAAACGGTCTCATGAGAAGAGACCCGCGTATGGTAGAACGTAAGAAACCTGGTCAACCTAAGGCCCGTAAGAAATTCCAGTTCTCCAAACGTTAGAATTTTTCCAGCTGTCGGACTGAGTTTAGTATCCAAATTATCGAAACCCGCCAAGGTGGCTATTCGATAATTGATTTTAGTGAATGTAAACAAATTAAATATCAAAAGATGATAAAAGTAAGCTTTGAAGAAATGCTTGAGGCTGGCGTTCATTTTGGCCACCTCAGACGCAAATGGAATCCCAACATGGCTCCTTATATTTTCATGGAGCGCAACGGGATCCACATTATCGACCTTT
>CAYWBO010000005.1:0-26997 GCA_964456625.1 uncultured Lentimicrobiaceae bacterium
TACCAATCAGAAAGACAGCAGGCTTTTTATTAAAGTCTGCTGTTTCTTTTTTCCACTGCACCATACTTTTGGATATCACCCGTTCAGTGGGCAGCGTCAGATCAGAAGCCACACACAAATGGGTCTGTGGCTTGCAATTTCTGATCAGACTCTCCAGCATTTTATTGTTACGAAACGGCGTTTCGATGAATATCTGGGTGATATCACGCTGTGCATCTGCTTCCAGCATTTTGATTTTCTTAGCAAGCGCCGTGCCATCTTTAGGCAAGTATCCGTGAAAACAAAACTGCTGACCGGAAAAACCTGATGCCATCAGAGCCAGGATTATGGAGTTCGGTCCCGACAAAGGGACCACCTGAATGCCCTTTTGATGTGCCATCTTCACAATCACAGAACCGGGATCCGCCACGGCCGGCGTACCGGCCTCAGAAAGTAGCCCAATAGATGTTCCTTTTTCAGCTTCTGTCAGGTAATGGGTATATGCTTCTGCACCGGTATGTTTGTTGAGCTCATCGAAGTGCATTTCATCGATGGGAACAGGATGTCCAATCTCCACCAGAAAACGTCTTGCCGTCCTGGTCTTCTCCACGATAAAATGAGTCAGTCCAAACACAATATGATGATTGAAATCCGGGATCACTCGCTGATAAGAAGCGTTATCACCTAACGTGGTTGGAATAAGATACAAAGTTCCTTTTTTCATCACCTAAATTTTTAGTTTTCAAAAGGGCAAATGATTTAAATCAACATTGCCTCCTGAGATCATAATTCCCACTTTTTTACCTGCAACATTTAGCTTTTGAGCTAGAAGAGCCGCCAGCGGAACTGCGGATGAAGGTTCAACTACAATTTTCATACGTTCGAAAATCAGGCGCATGGCCTCAATGATTTCCTGCTCCTCCACACATACCACATCAGAAACAAATTTACGAATGATCGGAAAAGTATACTTTCCTAACGACGTAAGCAGTCCGTCAGCAATGGTTTTTGGTTCTATGCTGGGAACAAATTCCCCTGAATAAAAAGAACGATAGGCATCATCGGCACCGGCTGGCTCGCAGGCAATCACTTTGGTTTCAGGTGAAAAGAAATGAGCTGACAGTGCCGTTCCGCTTAAAAAACCACCGCCACCCACCGGGCAGAGAATCAGATCCAGATTCGGCTGTTCTTCGATCAACTCTTTAGCAGCTGTCGCTTGCCCAGCAATGACTGTCAGATTATCATAAGGATGAATTTCGATTGCCCCAGTTTCCCTGACAATTTGTTTCAACGTATCCTCCCGGGCCTGCAACGTGGGTTTGCAGAAAGTGATCGTCCCGCCATAGCCCATTACCGCAGCCACTTTGACTTTAGGTGCCGTCTCCGGCATCACTATATAAGCCGGGATATTTCTCAGTGCCGCAGCACGCGCCAGTGCCTGTGCATGATTCCCAGAAGAGTGGGTTGCCACTCCCTTAGCTGCCTCTTCATCAGACAACGAAAACACAGCATTGACTGCACCGCGGGATTTGAAAGCGCCCACTTTCTGAAAATTCTCGCACTTAAAAAAAAGCTGCGCCCCAACGCGATGGTTAAAGTATTCGGAAGTTAAAACCGGAGTCTGGTTTATGTGGGGCGCAATCCGCCGGGCTGCCTCTTGAATTGTTTTATTATCAGGAAATTCCATAATGCTTTTGGATGACTTCTTTGAAATCGGAACAGAACCTGCGTTTCTGCCCTTTATTTCTTCAAAGATAATTTATGACACGAAATATCCATCAAATCCTACCAACTTTTTCCTGCGTGCAAAACAGCATCCCGGTTTAACAAATGAAAGTTGCAGGAAATACAAAAAATCAACTAAGTCTCTAGTTATAAAATAAGAATATGGAAGAAAAACCGCATGAGTCAGAACCTCAGTTTTTTGTCGATTTCCTCGATATGAGCTTTAAACTGCCTGTCTGTTTCCATCAGGTTGTTTACAGTGCGGCATGCATGCAAAACAGTGGCGTGATCTTTATTTCCACATTGCAAACCAATACTCGCCAACGAATTTTTTGTATGCTTTTTTGAGAAAAACATAGCCATTTGCCTCGCCTGAACAATTTCCCTTTTCCGGGTCTTCGAATTGATCATATCCACTGAAATCCCAAAGTAATCGCAAATCACTTTCTGGATGTAATCAATTGATATTTCTCGGGTTGTGTTCTTAACAAACTTATCGATCATCTGTTTGGCCAGATCGAGTGTAATGGCTTTTTTATTGAGAGAAGCCTGAGCCAGAATAGAAATCAGGGCTCCTTCCATTTCACGAATATTGGTGGTGATGTTATAAGCCAGGTACTCCACAACTTCGTGCGGCATTGTGATGCCGTCGCTGTAAAGCTTCTTCTGCAGAATTGCAATTCGGGTTTCGAGATCGGGTGGTTGCAAATCAGCAGCCAGTCCCCATTTAAATCTTGAAAGAAGTCTGGGTTCCATACCCTTTAACTCCACAGGAGGTTTATCACAGGTAAGGATAATTTGCTTGTTATTCTGATGCAGGTGATTGAAAATATGGAAAAAAACATCCTGCGTTTTTTCTTTCCCTGCAATAAACTGCACATCGTCAAGGATCAGTACATCAATCATCTGGTAGAAATGTACAAAATCATTGTGATTGTTATTTCTGACTGAGTCAATATATTGATTTATAAACTGTTCCGTCTGAACATATAAAACGATCTTATCCGGAAAATTATTTTTGACCTGGAGACCGATGGCATGAGCCAGATGTGTTTTTCCCAAACCCACATTGCTGTAAATCAGCATGGGATTAAAGGCTGTTTTTCCTGGGTTTTCGGCGACAGCCCAGCCGGCGGATCTAGCCAGACGGTTACAGTCACCTTCTACAAAATTATCAAAGGAGTAGCTCTCAACCAGTTGCGACTCAACCTTCAATTTCTTCAAGCCTGGAATAATAAAAGGGTTGGGAATTTCTCGCGTCTTACCGTTCGTCAAATCCAAGGGCATAATCACTGGTTTGTTGTCTACATTCTTTTTATTGGTTGTGGGATAGTTTACCGTTATTGCATTAGGGTTCTCATAGGAAGGCTTTTCCATGATGATACTATATTCCAGTCTCCCTGCGGGCCCCAGTTCTTTTTTGATGGTCTTTTTAAGTAAATGGATATAATGCTCTTCCAGCCACTCATAAAAAAACTGACTAGGAACCTGAATCGTCAAAATATTGTTTTCCAACTTTATCGGAACTATGGGCTCGAACCACGTCTTAAAACTCTGGTAGGGGATGTTGTCTTTAATTACAGCGATACATTTATCCCATATTTCTTCGTGTCTCTTCTTCATTTGTTGGTAAACTTCCTTCTATAATTTGTTTTTAATTCACAAATAAATTAATAAATATTTAGAAATCAAATCCTGGCATTTTCTAAAGCGTTTGTCATAATTTTTAACAAATAAATAACATAATTAGTGTAAAAAAAAGAGTACGTACTATTGACTTTTATCTTTTTTTATCGTATATACCGCAAATACTGAAATCCCACCAACTTGTTATTTTACTGTTATTTAATTACAACGCCAAAAATTTTATCAAAACGCCTCTTGATTTTTTCCGTTTGTTTCCTCTCCATCTCCAAAGTCAGGTTACACGACCCTGAAAAATTCTTCTCAACAATCTTAATTTGACTCTCGTGAATCACCTTCATAACATCATTTGTAAGAGGATAATCAAATGTAATATTCATCCTCCTGGTAATCACACTGTCTTCAATCTCCGAAACATTTATTGCCTCAAGAGCAGCTGTTTTATAGGCTTTTATCAATCCACTAACTCCCAGCTTTGTGCCACCGAAATAGCGAACCACCACCACCAGGACATTGTACAGTTCAGACGAAAGTATCTGGTTTAAAATTGGTTTCCCTGCTGTCCCGGCCGGTTCACCATCGTCCGAACTTTTCAAAGTCTCATTTTCGGGATCAATGCGATAGGCATAGCAAAAATGTCTGGCGTCGTGAAATTCTTTCCTGATCTGTAAAAGGTTTACCCTGACGTCATCCACATTCTCAACATGAAAAACCTTTGCTATAAATCTACTACCCTTGTCTTTATAAAGTCCGTCTGAAGGCTTATTTATGGTCTTGAAAAAATCGCCTCCTGCCATATTCAAAGGTAATAAAAATTTCATCCTTTATCCATCAAATGGCATTCAAAAAAATATTTTTCTGCGGGTGTCTTCTGTACTCCTGAACCACAGCAAAAGACAGTGGAAATAAATACTGTCTTCGCCGGATCAAAAACAAATAAAGAGAATTTGCGTTTTATACTAAAAGTAATGTAAATAAATTCTCCGGTTATAGCCTTAATAACAGAATAACCCACATCCGATTTTCTTATCTTAGCAAAAAAAACAATGAGTGCAAAAAGAAGAAAAAGCAGAAAATCTAAAAAACCAGGAGATTTTGCAACCATGCTCCTGATTATTATCCTGCTGGCAATCGTCGCCGCCATTGCAGCCTATTTTCTTATGCAGAAATCTACTACCTCTACTCAGCCTACGCAAACTGAAAATATCCAGCCTAACAAACAAGAAATCACACCAAAATTCAATCCTTCTGAAACGCAGGGTGAAAACCCAAAACCTGCGTTAAAGACTGCCCTCGAGGGAACCTGGGTAAGTCGAAGTGACGGAGCCTTGCTTGAATTTCACGATAATACATTTAGCATTGACATTCCTTCGGTGGACAGCCATAGTTATCAAAAGGGAACATTTTCGCTGGAAGGAACACAAGTTACCTTTTCTTATACTGACGGGAAGAATCCTTGCGGACAGGGAAAAGGAATTTATACCTATAAAATATCGGAAGGGAGCCTTTATCTGAAATTCGTTGAAGATAACTGCAAAGCTCGAAGGGACAAACTTGTGGCTATTTGGGATCAATTCATCACCAAGTAAAACCTAGATAGACAATTTCTTAACCATAATTTTCCAGCCTGATGCCGTTTGTTGTGAAAAGGCGATCTCTTTGCCATCGGGAGAAAGGACAGGTCCACTAAGCGCAGTCTTCGAGGTATACAACTTCTCGAAATCACTATCGTCCTGCCCCAGACGGATGATAGATTCGCTACCACCTACTTTCAGAATAAAAACCAGATGCCAGGAATCGGGCGACCAGGAGACCTTACCCCTGCCCTTTGTCAGGAACTTAAAAAAATCTCCAAACCAATTCGTCAACTGTATGTAATGATTTCCTGTAAAATCCCTCACATTATAAGCGATTTCCTTCCCATCATGGTTAAATACAGGAAAATGTGCATCCCCCTGAAGCATGGTTAGCAAATTCAGATTATTGAAAACCAAATCATAGGTAAAGATCTGCCAGTGATTGGAAGAAGGATCAAACCCGGAAAAAGCCACCAGATGTCTCGAAGGGGTAAAAGAAGCTTCTCTAGCTTCTACTTCCTGATTAAAAAGCAACTTCTCTTTTCCCGTATCCAAATCTATATAATAGATATGCCATTTACCGTCGCGTTTGGAGTCGTAAACCAAGGCATTCTTTCCGGGAACCCAAACAGGATGTTCGTCATCTTCTTCAGAAAAGGTTACCTGACTTATTTTATTGCTCTTCAGATCGTAGAGAAAAATATCCCAATTACCATTTTGATTAGATTGATACGCCAGATAACGGCCCTGAGGTTGCCATGCTGGAAACATCTGATCCCCATTATTTCCCAGGTCAATAATCGAATCTTTAGTATGTGATTGTGCAAATGCATTTGGAACCAAAATCACATTGAAAAAAATGAAAACCAGAATCCATTTTAAAACACTTTGTTGTGTGGTTGCTTTTTCAAATAAAGTCTTTCGCAAATATCCAGGGCTCATAGTTTTGTTGTTTAATGTATATCACAACCACTTTTTCCTTTTAAAATAGATCAGCATTCCACCTGTCAGTATTAACGCCCCCAGCCACCAAAATGCGTAACCCAGCTTCCATTTCAGCTCAGGCATAAATTCAAAGTTCATTCCGTATACGCCTGCTATAAAAGTCAACGGGATAAAAATTGCTGCAAAGATGGTTAATACTTTCATAATTTCATTCATTTTGTTGCTCACAGTTGAAAGATATAAATCCAACATACTGGTCATCATATCCCTAAAGGTTTCAACCGCCTCAACAACCTGAATGGTATGATCATAAATGTCCCTGAAAAATACAGAAGTTGCTTTTTTTATAATGATGTGATCCGAATGCTGAAGCGTATTGGCCACTTCCCGCATGGGCCAAATCGATTTCCGAAGAAAAACAAGCTCTCGTTTCAGACCATAAATATTATCCAGAAGATCCTGATTCGGAGTACTCAACAGCCAATCCTCCTGTTCTTCGATGGCAGTACCGATGTTTTCCAGTACCGCAAAATAATTGTCCACCACGCTGTCCACGATACCATAAAGCAGGTAATCGCTCCCCATCTTCCGAATACGGCCTTTGGTATGACGGATCCTGTCACGCAACGAATCCAGCACATCACCTTCCTGCTCCTGCAATGAAATCACATAATTTGATCCCACAATCAAGCTGACCTGCTCCAGAACCGCAAGTTTGGATTTCTCATCGGTCGAGGCCATTTTCAGCACAACAAAAAGATAGTCATCATATTCCTCCACCTTGGGCCGCTGCGTGGTGTTGGAAATATCTTCCAGCACCAGCGGGTGAATCGAAAAGATTCTGCCAATCTCCTGTATTACATTATCATCATGAACCCCTGTAACATTTAACCAGGAAATACCTTCCTGCATACTGTAGCCGCTAATTTCACTCACGGTTGAAAGTACCTTTTCCGTATATTCTTTTTCATCGTAATGAAAAAACTGCAGTCTGACGGGAGTTTCTCTTTCAACGCCCACATAGCCACCCACGCCCGGAGATGCCTGTGCTTTTGAAGTTTTAGGAAGTTGTTTGCGAATGCCGCGTGAAATAGATAATGTACGCTTCATGAAAATAATTTTGTCAGGATTTCTTTATCAAATGTAATCTAAAAAATACAGAACCCAAAATACTTCAAAAAAACATTCTCACAGTCAAATAGTATTAAAAAACTAATTTTTTAGTTGACTTTTTAATTTTTTGTTGTATATTTGTTTTTAGAAAAACTAATTTTTTAGTTAAACATGAAAACTTTAACGCGAGCCGAAGAACAAATTATGCAGGAAGTCTGGAAACTGGGAAATACCACCGTGCGTGGTGTCATAGCACAGCTTCCGGATCCCAAACCTGCCTATAATACGGTCTCTACCATTATCCGTATCCTTGAAAAAAAAGAGTTCATCGGGCATCGCCCGTCCGGGAAAACTTTCATATATTATCCGTTGATTTCCAAAAAGATATACAGAAACCGGTTTCTTTCCCGTTTCTTTAATGACTATTTTGACGCACCTTCCACAGCGCTGGCATCTTTCTTCTCGCAGAATAATAATCTGAGTTTGGAAGAGCTGGAAGAGCTGAGGAAAATGCTGAACGAAGAGATTGAGAATAAAAGAATGGAAATTGACTAACGTTAATTGATCGTCTAAATAAGATGCAACCTGCTATCATCTTCGGTTTACGTTCCGTATTTATCGGACTCCTGTTTTACGGGATATACATCCTTTTTCTTAAGAACAGGGCCCCGTTTAAATTTATACGGTTCTATTTGATCCTGGCACTGATCAGCCTGGGCCTATTTCCGCTTTTTGCTTTGCTCGGCCTGCCCCTGCTGCCAAGAATCAGTTTATTTTCCGATATCCCGTTAAAAATGGATTCGCTGAACAATATTTTGCTGAAGGGAGTCACTATCGGAGCCAAATCCGGTGCCTCACACCCCGGTCTGCCATTTTTACTTTATGCTTACATATTTATTGCAGGGGTACAGGTTGTGAGAATGTTCTGGAGTTTTCTTTCCGTTTTCAGGCTCTGGTTAAAATCTGACAGGACCAAAAAAGAAGGACTCAATATTGCTATCACACCTGGATATGTTCCTGTTTTTTCTATTTTCAACTGGATTTTTATTGATCGCCAGGCTTTGAGCCTCAAGGATTCCTCCCTCATTCTGGCACACGAAAAACTACACATTCAGCAAAGACACACTTTTGATCTGTTACTGGGCGAAGTGCTTCGTATCCCTTTATGGTTCAATCCTTTCATGCATCTTATACTGAAGGAAATCAAGGCCAATCACGAATTTCTGGCCGATCTGTCTGTGGCAGAGGCACCTGAAAGACTTAATAATTATCAGAATTTATTGGTCCAGCTATCGACTTCTATCGATTTTAATATACTTACCCATAATTTTAGTTATTCATTAATAAAAAGGAGAATCAATATGATTAAAAAACCAAACAGGAGTATGCGGAAATTTCAGCTCTACAGTCTGACCCTGCTGGCTATGGCCGGGGTGCTTTTCGCCTGCTCAACCAATCCATCGAAAGTAGAGAATAACCAAAGTGCTAATTCTACTGCTGCAAAACCGGAGAACCAAGTTAAACAGGTATCCGTTTACGCTATGATGCCCGATTCCGCGCGAGTTTACGATGTTGTGGAAAAAATGCCAATGTTCCCGGGAGGAACCGATGCACTGATGAAATACCTCGCCACCCATATCATCTATCCCGCTCAGGCAAAGAAAGATGGAATTCAAGGCAAAGTATACGCACAGTTTATTATCAATACGGATGGAAGTATCAGTGGGATCAGGATCCTCAAAGGTGTCAGCCCGTCGCTGGATGCCGAAGTGATCAGAATTCTTAAATCCATGCCAAAATGGACGCCGGGTGAAGAAAAAGGTAAGAAAGTCCGGGTTAAATACGCACTTCCGGTTAAATTTACTTTGGAATAATAATTTTTTTTGAATTTATCAACTAAGTTTTTAGTTTCAACAGGCTTTGAGTGAAAACTCAGAGCCTGTTTTATTGGTTGTCTGTTTTATATCGATCTATCGCATCGTAAACAGCCTGTAAGATATTCGTACGAATATTATACTGTACGATCCTGTCGTTGGCACGCGTCGGATACACCCTGTTAGATAGGAAGATATACAGCACCTGATCCCTTGGATCGGCCCAGAAGAATGTACCGGTAAATCCGGAATGCCCGAAGCTTGCAGGGCTGCAACCCAGCGTGGGATAGCTTTTTAGCTCAGGCAGCGTATCGTTGCCGATCAGTGGTTTGTCGAAACCAAGTCCTCTCCTGTTGCCGTTTTCAGGATACTGAATGCTGGTGAATTCTTTCATGGTTGTATCGGCAATGTATTGTACACCGCCGTAATATCCCATATTCAGATACATCTGCGTCAGCTTGGCCAGGTCATTGGCCGTCCCGAAAAGTCCGGCATTTCCTGAAATCCCGCCCATCATGGCAGCGCCTTCATCGTGCACATACCCGTGAATCGGCTTTTTCCTGAAAAATGTATCGACTTCTGTGGGTACAATATATGGCATCGCATCGTACTTGTATGGATTATAAGTCAGAGAGTTGGCCCCCAAAGGCTGGTAAAACTGCGTTTTCAGATAAGCTTGAAAAGTTTCTCCCGTAAGATTTTTCACGATCTGCGGAAAAAGGTAAAATGCCAGTCCGGAATAAAGATACTTAGGATGACTCATTACGGGTGATTTCTTTATTTCCTTGTAAATCTTTTTAACATATTTCCTATTCATGAAAAGATAGCCATCCACCGGAAGATCAAATTTTGATGAAGAATCGCTTCTAAAAACTCGTCGTTCCAACTTTCCATCACCCTTTAATGTTCTCCTCCAGAAAGGGATCCAGGATTCAAGTCCGGCTTGATGTGCCAGAATCTCCCGCAACGTGATATTTCTTTTATTGGAATGCTTAAATGCCGGCCAGTACTTATAAAAAGGAACATCCAAGCGGATCTTCTTTTCATCATACAATTTCATAATGGCAGGCAAGGCTGCTACCACCTTTGTGATCGAGGCCAGATCATACAAATCGCTGTCGTCTACTTTTACACGCTTATAATAAGTGTGGTAACCGTAGACCTTATGGAAAATGACGGCACCGTTTCTGGCTACCAGCACTTCACAACCCGGATAAGCCTTGTGTTGCAATCCGTAATCGACGATGGAGTCAATTTCATGATTTAAATCGGCTGAATTGACTCCCTCCTCCTCAGGAATGGTGTATGCCAGTCTTCCGATGGCAGGAGTATTAATTCCGGTGCCCAGTGCAAACTGATTTAATTCTACCGGCAACTTTCCCTTCGATCCAATGGCACCAAAAATAAGCTGAGCCGTCAACTGCTGCGCCAATTTGCCGTTTCGGTACGAAAGCACCACGCCCTTCGCATTTTCGATTCCCATCAACTTATTAATAGATAATGGATTACCAAGTACGGCCACGAGATTATTCTGATTGACCATGAGGTTCCTGAAAAACTGAATCATGGCAGGCGAAAGTCCGAAATTCCGAGTCGGAAAAGGACTATGCTCATCAAGGCCCACGATAACCAGATCGTAATTTCTCAGTCGGGCGATCAGCATACTGTCTTTCGAAACGTCACGCTTTACCCAGTAGTAATTATCAATATCCGTATAATTGTTCAGCATTTTTTGGAAGGGAATTTCCGTAGAATCTCCGATAATAATCGTAGCAATTTTCTTGTATTTCGACAGATTCACAGGAATCACGCTGTCCTTGTTCCGTAGCACGGTCAATAAAGCTTTTATCAGCTTTCTGTCCAGTACCTGAGCTTTCGGCGTATTCAGATCTTTTACCAAATGAGTGGTATCCACAGGTTGATAATGATTTAATCCGGCCCAATATTTTGCAGCCAGGATTTTCTTACAACTCATATTGATCTGATCCCAGGAAAGCGTGCCTTTTGCCAGCGATTTCTTAATCGAACTTATGGTAAGCGACACATTTTCAGTAAATTCCAGAATATCATTTCCGGCCTGAAGTGCCTTTACTTCTACCACACCCGGAGGGAAATATTTGGTAACGCCTTTCATATTCAACGCATCAGTAATCACCAGGCCCTGAAAACCAAGTTTTCCTTTCAGGAGACCGCTCACAATGGGTTTTGACAAAGAAGAGGCCAGATGGGGTGTCGGATCAAGCGCCGGGACATACAAATGTGCTGTCATCACGGCCCCCACCCCGGCATCGATCATTTTCTTAAAAGGATAGAGTTCGAGCGTATCCAATCGCTGCCATGTGAAAGGCACTACGGGCAGGGTTTTATGCGAATCTTTACCCGTATCACCGTGGCCGGGAAAATGTTTGGCTGTGGCGATCACCCCGGCATCCTGAAGGCCTTTCATATAAGCAATTCCCTTCTCGGCTACATTCCTTTTATTCATGCCGAAAGAGCGAAAACCGATGACAGGATTGTTGGGATTATTGTTGATATCCACCACCGGCGCCAGATTCATCTGTACACCGATAAGTCTCAGCTCACGACCAATCTCCAACCCCATCTCATAAATCAGCGAGTCATTTTTGATCGCGCCAAGGGCCATCTGATATGGAAAATGGATTGTATGCTCTAATCGCATCCGAAGGCCCCATTCGGCATCCATGGCTATAAAAAGCGGAACCTTGGACTGTGATTGATAATAATTCGTCAAGGCAGCCTGTTTGTCAGGAGTTCCTTTAAAGAAAATCAAACCGCCGATTTTGTATTTCCTGATGAGGTCCGTAATCTGGACTTCATGCTTTAATCCACGATCGGAATAAGCGGCCACAAAGATCAGCTGCCCGATCCGCTCCTCAGGCGTCATTTTCCGGAACACCGAGTCAACCCAATGATTGCCCACATCCGACTGAAACACGGGAGCCGCTTTCGTATTTTGAGCCATGGCACCGACGCGATCAAACGCAATCAGACAAATACCAACCAGTAAACCAAACAACATTCTTCTTTTCATAAAATGGCCCATATTTTTCAGTTCTTAAAATACCATTGCTTCAAATCTATTTTAGGCAATTAGTCAATATCAACACTAATTTCTCAAAAAAAATCATTAACAAATGTCCCAATAATTTCTGAATAAAAACCACCTCCGCTGTAAAAGCTTTTTATTTTGTGAAAATTTTATCAAACTGTGAATATTTCACATTTCGACGCAATCGAGGTCAAAAAAAGCCGCTTCAAACCCGGATTTCATGTAAAATTTCCAATGACAAAACCACATAATACACTGTTATTAAATATGTTATCTTCTAGTTTTTAATTAATATAAATAATACCACCATTTGGATGAATAATTTCATATATTCGCATATAATCATTTCAAAGTCATTCAACATGGACAAGAAAGCCATTAAATCCATGGGCTTGATTTCTAAAGAGGAATCGGTTTCCTCCACAGGAATGCTATCAGACAGCAAATATTTAATCCTTGAAACAGCCCAACCTTATCCAGGATATCACGGTGCCAACCTTCCTGAAGTTTATAACCCGGAATCATTCTTCATTGTAACGAAAGAAAGGTATAAAGACGAAAAAATCGTACGCACCATTATGGATGCGAGAAAAAACGTCCGGTTCGGTTTCGACGGCGCACCGGGAACGATCATCAACCATCAAAGCACTTACAATGTAATACGGATCAGACACATAAAATCCGTGAACATACCTGTGTTGCTGGATGAATTTCAGGAACACGGCATTGAGTTAATGAAGAACAAAAAGCTTAATGGGGTCACTGCCATCTTGGAGATCCGGAAATTTTTCAACATTCAGGAGTTGTCCGATGGGATTTATGAGGATCAGGACCAGAAACTCTTCTCTTACCTGCAGATTCCGAGCCATCTTTCGTGGGATGATTTTAAAAGCATGACCCTTAATTTGAAGTATAACATAGAAGAAAATAATTTTGATGCCGCACTCGGACATATTTATTACGAAGGCGGGCTGATAGACATTGTCAGGATATATGACCATCGCACTTCGCTTAAAAAGCTCACTTTTATTCGCGATAAATACCTGGAATATATTTCTAAACTGTAATACCGCTAGATATTATGCGCGTTAAGTTCTCCACGCTTCTTAACGCACTTCTTTTGTCGACCTGACTTCCGTCAGGTAAGTGTAGCATTATACTAAAATGTTCTTATTCGCATTTCTTAAACAATTTGGTATAATTTTGCACCGCAAAACCAGTTCGGAAATTAAAAATGGGAAATTACTTGACATCTCTGACCCAGATGCTGATCCACGCCATCGGGAAACTTGGTATTGAATCTCAAACAGCTGTTTATCTTGGTGAAATTCTGATGTTCCTGCTGTGGGGACTCGTTTCTTACGTCGCATATTATATCACATGGAAACTGATCAAAAAACTGGTCATTCCCATTCTGAAAGCTTCTAAAAACCAGTTTGATGACCTGTTGGTACAACACCGCTTTTTCAGAAGGCTTTCCTATCTGGTTCCTGCCCTTTTGATTTATTACTACACTGCCGATATCATTCAGCATATCAAAGGATTGACAAGCCTAATTTCTTCGCTGTCCAACGCTTTCTTTGTTATCATTGTCTTATTGATCTTTGACAGCACGCTTTCTACTATCAACAGTTTTTACGACCGTTTTGAATTTTCCAAGGATCATCCCATCAAGGGATTGATACAGGTTGTCAAGATCATCATTTTTCTTATCGGGGGACTGTTTATCATTGCGACTTTCATGAAACGCGATTTAAGCTCCCTGTTCATCAGTCTGGGGACACTTTCCGCAATTTTAATGTTGATCTTTAAAGATCCGATCCTGGGCTTTATCGGCGGATTACAGCTGATCTTCAACAAGATGATCAGCATTGGCGACTGGGTTACCGTGGCCAAATACGGCGCTGACGGAACGGTGACGGAAATCAATTTGACAACGGTAAAAATTCAAAACTGGGATAAAACCATCAGCACGGTCCCTACATACAGTCTGATCTCGGATTCGTTCCAAAACTGGCGTGGCATGGTGGAATCAGGCGGTCGGAGAATCAAAAGATCCATTAACTTCGATATGGAAAGTGTCCATTTTGTGAGCGATGCGGAAATGAAGAAATTCAGAAAAATCAAGTTGCTGAGACCACATCTCGACAAAAAGGAAAAGGAAATTGAAAAATACAATGCAAGCGGCGATTTTGATCTGTCGGAACTTGTCAATGGAAGGCGCATGACCAATTTGGGAATTTTTAGGGCTTACCTGGTGGCTTATCTGAATAGCCGCGAGGACATTCATTCCAACATGACGTTTCTGGTCAGGCAACTGGCACCCACAGAAAAAGGGATTCCAATCGAGATATATGTCTTTACGAAAACCACGGCCTGGGCCGAATATGAAAACATTCAGGCAGATATCTTCGACCATATCCTGGCCATCGTCCCCGAATTTAATTTACGGATATACCAATTTCCTAAAAGTTCCGACTTTTCAGGATTCTTTAAAAAATAAGTGGGTTTCAAAGAGAAATTACGGGTAACTATAACCGGCCGTTACGTTTTACAAACTCTTTTAAGGCAATCTTAAACCATTCGGTGTACTCACCGGGATTGGCTTCCACATCCTTTACCACCCATCCATAATCAACATATTTGTACTCGGCTACTTCAGCGAGACTCGGTACCGGTTGTTCATCCGTTACACCCGTCAGAACATGATCGAATTCATGCTCTTTCAGTCCGTCGCCCACGTCGGCTTTGTATAGAAAAGAAAACATCTCGGTCATCTCGCATTTAAGCCCCATTTCTTCATCCAGTCTTCTGTTGGCAGCAACCAAAACATCTTCTCCCGAACGGGGATGGCTGCAAACAGTATTGGACCATAAGCCAGGCGAATGATACTTATCAAGCGCCCTTTTCTGCATCAGTAGTTGCTTTTGAGAATTGAAGATAAATATTGAAAAAGCCCGGTGTAGTACCCCTTTTTCGTGAGCTTCCATCTTCTCCATGGTGCCAAGGGGCTTATCATCTTTGGTAACTAAAACTACATATTCTACCTGCATGGGATCAAGTTGTTTCAAACGATTGAGCAAAGATAAAAATTTATATCTAATAAAGAATAATTTTAAATAACGCTGAAACAGGTAAATATACGGGACTGACGCATCTTCCAAATCTTCAAATACATAAAACGCTTTTGAAATTTAAGTTTATTTTTGCATTTCTAAAGTGCATGCATGTGAAGGACAAAACTGCGGTTGTAATTCTGAATTTTAACGGCAAGGAGTTTTTGAAGAAATTCCTGCCTGTGGTTTTGGAAAAAAGTCCGGAAGCAACCCTCGTCGTCGCTGATAATGGTTCCTCCGATGATTCTGTCAAGATGATGAAAGCGGAATTCCCGAAAGTCCTGCTTCTACAGCATGAAAAAAACCTTGGATTTGCCGGTGGATACAACTGGGCGCTGAGTCAGGTGGATGCCACCTATTACGTCCTTTTGAATTCCGATGTGGAAGTAAGCGACGGATGGCTGGAACCCCTGGTAAATATGATGGATGCCGATGAAAGTATTGCAGCCTGCCAGCCGAAGATCCTTGCTCATGATGACCCTTCACATTTTGAATATGCCGGTGCTTCGGGAGGTTTTATCGACCGGCTAGGATATCCCTTTTGCAGGGGAAGGATGTTCGAAACACTGGAAAAAGACGAAGGACAATACAATGATGCACAGGAAGTTTTTTGGGCTACCGGGGCCTGCATGATGGTACGCGCTTCGGTTTATCATCAGTTGGGTGGTTTGGATGCCGATTTTTTTGCGCACATGGAAGAAATTGATTTCTGCTGGCGAGCCAAAAATGCAGGTTTTAAAATTATGGTACAGCCGGCCTCGAAAATATTCCACGTCGGCGGGGGAACGCTACCGAAGAGTTCTCCACAGAAAACCTACCTGAATTTCAGGAACAACTTCATGCTCCTGTATAAGAATTTGCCGTCCAGTCAGCTGACAAAGGTTTTCTTGACCCGTCTTTTTCTGGATGGGCTTGCCGGCATAAAATTTCTGATGCAGGGAAACTTCAAGGATATCATCGCTATCCTCAACGCACACTTTTACTTTTACAGCCATTTAAGTGTACTCAGAAGTAAGCGTTCAGAACTGACGCAACGACCTGTCTCTTGCATCTATCGTAAGAGTCTTGTTTCGGAATATTACCTGAAAGGGAAGAAGTATTTTTCGGCTTTAAATCCGGAGAAATTTTCCTGACCCGGCTATTTCCCCTGAAAATATTTGATGGCAAGCCGGTAGGAATCCATACCAAATCCAATGATGGATCCAACACAGTTAGGTGAAATGTAGCTCACATGCCTGAAATCCTCGCGCGAAAAGATATTACTGATGTGCACTTCTACCACCGGCGTTTTAATGGCTTTGATTGCATCACCCAGGGCCACGGAAGTATGAGTATACGCACCCGCATTCAGAATTATTCCGTCAACTTCATCATCGCACTCATGGATTTTATTAATGAGCTCTCCTTCTACATTCGACTGATAATAAGAAATTTGCATCTCAAGAAATTCTGCCTGGAATCGGAGTAGTACTTGCTCAAAAGAATCGTCTCCGTAAATGGTGGGTTCGCGTTTTCCCAGCAAGTTCAGATTGGGGCCATTGATAATGATGATCTTCATCTTTAAAATATTTAACTTTACAAAGTTAATCATTGGGAGCAAACATGATACCGGGAGACCATTTTTTAGACGCCCTTACCGATTATTTGTATTTGCTGAACCATCACTATCCTGAAAAATCCATCCTGAAACTGGTAGGAAATCATTATGCACTTAGTGCTGATGAGCGTGCTTTGTTGTTCCGCGGTTCTGCAAAACGAGAACTTCTGAAATTACGTAAAAGTAAGAAAATGAGCTTTCTGCCTGAGAACAGCAGGCTTACCGTGGATGGATTTAATATCTTCAGGACCGTGGGAAGCTATCTGAACGGGAATTTCGTTTTTGAAGGGATGGATGGCTTTTTGCGGGATGCCTCAGAACTTCACCGACAAAAACTAAGATGGGAAGTATTGGAAAGAGCCACAGATCTTATCCTTGCTTTTTTAAAGTACAAAAAGTGTAGTCGGGCCGATTTTTATTTCGATACCCCCATCAGCCACAGCGGCGATCTGACAAAACATCTGATTCAAAAAATGGAAATCTTTTCCTTGTCTGGGATCGCAGAAACAGCGTTCTCCCCCGATCATATCCTCAAAAAAACCGAAACAGGATATATCTGCACTTCCGATTCAAATATCATCGACAAAAGCAAGGTAAAAGTATACGATCTCTCACAGGGGGTTTTGGAATATCATTTCAAGCCCAGGATATTCTCATTGGGATCTTACCTGGATCAAGGATCCTGAAAATTATAATCCCAGCCGGGATTGGTAAACACCATAATTATCGTTGTCAAAACAGACGAAATATACCCTTTCGGGGATGGGGTTTTGATCCAGAAATTGCTGGACAGTGCTAATAGCGATCTCGGCAGCTTTCTCTTTGGGAAAACCATAGACCCCGGTGCTGATATTCGGGAAAGCCACGGTTTTGCAATCATGTTGTTTTGCCAGTTGAAGGCTGGTTCGATAGGCACTTTCCAGGAGCGCTTCTTCGTTTTGACTGCCACCACGCCACACAGGCCCGACAGCATGGATCACATATTTTGAAGGCAGTCGATATCCCTTGGTGATTTTAGCAGCGCCTGTTTCACATCCGCCCAGCGTAAGACATTCCTTATGCAGATCCGGACCTGCGGCTCGATGGATGGCACCGTCCACACCGCCTCCGCCAAGCAGGGTGCGGTTCGCAGCATTCACGATGGCGTCCACCGCCAGTTCCGTGATATCTCCACTCACCAGCTTTATTTTTTCAAATTTCATGATCCGGAATTTTCACTGTTTTCTCTATTGGCTTTCATTTCAGCCTCTCTTAACTTGTGCATGCGCCGGTAAGCATTCCTCCAGGCTCTTCTGCTCCAGTATTTCCCCCAGGTAATGTTGGTCCATAACCTTTCGTGGAAGTAATACAAAACCAGTTTCACAACTACATCCACACTGGCAATAGCCGTCGCATATTGCAGTACCTGGGAATCGGTTTTATCGGTTGAATTTTTGAACACCACAAAGCTGATGATAAAAGTTGCCCCTGAGGCAATAAAACGCCAACTGATGGCTTTCAGAATACTCCTGGAAGGGCTATCCTTTTTTATTACTTTTTCTCTTGCCATGCGCTATATTATTATTTCAAGAAAAAAACATCTGCAAAGCGGACATTTTCTTACTGAGAGATTTACAATTATTTAAAATTTGACTTATGCTAAGATAAGGCTTTATCCAAAATAGGTATAGGCTTTCACCAAAAATTCGTCGTGCACCTTGTCGTTCGATGACACTATTTCCCTTCCGAAGATGAAATCATCACTTCCGTTAAACGTCGTATTTCGCCCTCCTGCCCTTTCCACGATCAGGACTCCCGCTGCCACATCCCACGGATTCAGTCCATACTCGTAGAAAAGCTCAAAGCGGCCGCAGGCAACGTAAGCCAGATCCACAGCAGCAGAACCTAAACGCCTTACCCCACGACTGCTCTGCATCAGGTCTTTGAACAAAACAAGATAATTGTCCAGCCGCGAATAATCATAATACGGAAATCCCGTGGCCAGCAAAGCCTGATCCAAGATCCCCGTATCGGAAACCCTGATCTGTTTTCCGTTAAGAAACGCCGGCCCGCCCTGCCATGCATAAAAACATTCGTTCATATTAATTTCGAAAATCACACCGACAACGGGTTTCAGATATTCTGCCAAAGCGATTGACACCGAAAAAACAGGAATTTTATGAATGAAATTAGTGGTTCCGTCTAACGGATCTACGATCCAGTTAAAACGCTCAGCCCTTTGAAGATCAGGGCTTTCCTCGGCGATAAAACCGGCTTCGGGAAGTAGCTTTTTTAGGGCATCCACTAGAAATGCCTCCGATTTCTTGTCCACATACGACACCAAATCGTGGGCCCCTTTATATTCCACATCCGTCTCGCTAAAACGACTGATTTCCTCCTGAATGATTTTTCCTGCCTGCTTACTGATTTCTACTACCTGTTGCGTTATCAATTCGAGATGCATTATTCTAATTTTTTTTCGTTAACTGATTGTGTATTTCCAGGATCTGTGGGATTAGGAACTTTTTTCCGTCGTTCAAGATCACAAAATCGGCCATTTGTATCTTTTTCTTTTCAGACCACTGATTCTTCATTCTTGCCTTCACAGCACTTTCCGGAAGTGCATCCCGCTCCATCACACGCTGAAGCCGCACTTTTTCAGGGGCCGATACCATGATGATATGATTAAACTCATGCTCCAGATGACTTTCAAACAAAATGGCGGCTTCGTGTAACGTATAATTCCGGTCAGCATTTTCTTTAAGCCATTGCAAATATTTTGCAACCACACCGGGATGTATGATCCGGTTTATTTCAACAAGGGCATTCCGGTCATTAAAAACCACACGCGCCAGATTCTGCGGAATGAGCTCCCCGTCATTACTATACATCCCCGCACCAAAAGTTCCTTTTACCTTTTCCCTTACTTTAGGATCGTTGTATAAGCCACGGGCTACTCTGTCAGCATAAAAAACCGGCACTCCCAGCGTTTCGAAGATCTGACACACCAGCGTTTTCCCGCTGCCGATATTTCCAGTTAACCCGACTTTAAGCATGAAACACTCCTAGTTTACGATGATGAATTCGACCGAATACGGATCCATCCGCACATCCCGTGTGATTTTGGGCTGTTTCAGGATTCGAAGATTCAGCGTTTTCACACTACTCAAATCCACATTTTTAACATCCGGCACTACTTTAAACTGATTTGTTTTTAACTCTTTGTAATCTTTCAAAAACATGTTGAAATACAAAGTAGTGGTCGCCGGGAAAGTACGTATGGTGGGGACAATACCCGAAACATCAATAGGCACTTTCAGACTGAATTCCGTATATTTCTCAATGATCAGTTTCACTTTTACCCGTTCAGGGGCGATCCTTAAAACTCCTGGTAATGGGTTTTGCAACGCAACTGTAACCTCTTGGTTTTCATCCAGATCATTCAGATCAATCGAATTGGTCCGAATCGAAGAAATAGTATCAATCTGTTTTTGAGATCCCCAGATGGTAATTTTATCCGGAACCAGGTTAACTGCATACAACCCGTACTGACTCTTAAACTGAAGATCCAGCTTGGGCTTAACATCAACTTTCCGGCTCGCAAGGTCTTCGAGGTTTAATTCCAAATCCGGCGTGGAAAATATGATCTCCGATTCATTTACATTCAACCGCGAAGCCAGGGGGTCTTTCAATCCCTGTGTAAAAATGGCATAAGAATTCGGTTTGATCTTCTCCATCTTGATATCTGCCAGGTTCACCGGGATATATTTCAGTTTTCCAGTAACCAGCAGATCCAGAAGATTGTATCCGTCGGATTTAAAACTTACGTTAACAATACTGTCCTCCGAAGCCCCCAGCAGCTTGTCGTTCGGGATGTTTTCGTATTTGATTTTCAAAGGATATGTAACGGAGTAATCGGCTGAGAGTTTGATCAGGATCCAAAACAGCGTGGCCAGCATTAAACATATCAGAAAGATTGGGGTATCACGCTTCTTTTTCGCTATCTCCCTGATATCAGTTTCTCCATAAGTTTTGCCGGGGTTTGCCATGTCTCTTCTTTACACATTGTAAAAATACAGATTTCTCCTAATGTTCCGAATTATTACAAGTAATATTCAGCATTACCGGCAAAGGTTCAGGTAAAAAAAATTTTATCAACAATGTAATTAAGTATGTGACAGGCAAAATGGCACAAAATCCCCCACATGCTTCCCGAATTGTCAGCAAAACTACCGACAAATGAAACACTATTTATATAAATTTGTTTACACAAGAGTATTTTGCTATACCGCAGACATTCAGAAGAATAGAGATTTTCGATATTTATGTTTTTAATTTACGACACCGAGACGACAGGCTTGCCCAAAAACGACCAGGCCCCTTTGACGGATTTTGACAACTGGCCGCGATTGATTCAGCTTGCCTGGCAGATGCATGATGAGAATGGGGAAGTTATTGAAGTCAATAATTACCTTATCAAACCGGAAAATTTTATCATCCCGCGTGGTGCCGAAAAAATACATGGAATCTCAACCGAGAGAGCTTTAAAAGAAGGAAATGACCTGGCGGAAGTGCTGGAAATTTTCAGTAAGTCGCTCGAAAAAGCCAAAGTTGTTATCGGACATAATATCGAATTCGACAATACAGTGATGCAGGTCGAATATCTGCGAAAGGAAATCCCCTGTAGCATTCCCGATAAAATCATCCTTGACACCAAAGAAGTCTCCACAGATTTCTGTGCCATTCCCGGAGGACGGGGTGGAAAATTCAAGTGGCCTAAACTTTCGGAGTTATATTTCAAGCTTTTTGAAACGGATTTCGATGCAGCGCACAATGCATCTGCCGACGTGCAGGCCACGGCCCGCTGTTTTCTGGAACTGCTGCGCATCGGTGTTATCGAAGCGGGTATGGTAGGACTTCCGGAAGCTACGGTCCAGGCTTTTCGCGATCTTCATCCCGAGCCCATGGAGGACATCGGGCTCCAGGTCGACTCGTATCATGAAAAACCTGAAGAGGAAGAAGCAGAACCCGAAGAGACCGTTCCGGAAGTTTCCGGAGCAGATTATGCCGAAATTCCCTTCACACACCTGCACGTTCACACCCAGTTTTCTGTCCTGGACGGACTGTCAAAGATTCCCGATCTGATAAAAAAAGCCAAGGCCGACGGCATGAAGGCCGTTGCCATCACAGACCACGGAAACATGTTCGGCGTAAAATCCTTTCACGTGGAAGCAACAAAGGCAGGGATCAAGCCCATTTTGGGATGCGAAGTGTATATTGCCCAGCGGGGAATGAAGATCAAGGAAAACAAGCTGGATGCCGCAGGCTGGCATCTGATCCTGCTGGCAAAAAACAGGCAGGGCTATGAAAATCTGATGTACCTTGTTTCTACAGCCTGGACCGTTGGCTATTATTACAAACCCAGGATCGACAAAGAACTGCTGAAAGAACATCACGAAGGGCTGATTGCGCTTTCAGCTTGTCTGGGAGGAGAGATCCCGGATAAGATTATGAATGAGGGCGTCGAAAAAGCCGAAGAGGCCCTTGTGGAATACAAAGAAATTTTTGGTGATGATCTCTATCTGGAACTCCAGAGACACCAGAGCGGCGAGCCGGAAATGGACCGAAAAGTTTACGACGACCAGGTCTATGTGAATGGGGAACTCATAAAGATGGCAAAAAAATACGACCTTAAGGTCGTGGCCACCAACGACGCGCATTTTATCAATGCGGATGATGCAGGAGCACACGACCGGCTGATCTGTATCGGCACCGCCAGAGATCTGGACGACCCGAACAGGCTTCGCTATACCCAGCAGGAATGGTTCAAGACCCAGCAGGAAATGCGTAATGTGTTTGCAGACATTCCTGAAGCGTTGGAAAACACGCAGGAAATTGTGGATAAAGTAGAAGAATACGCGCTGGACCATAAGCCTATCATGCCTGAGTTTATCATCCCGGAACCTTTTGAAAATGCCAACGATTATCTCAGAGACATTACTTATAAAGGTGCCGGGGAGCGTTATAAAACCATTACACCGGAGTTGCGGGAGCGCATCGATTTTGAACTGGAAACCATTAAAAACATGGGATTTCCAGATTATTTTCTGATCGTATGGGACTTTCTGGAGGCCGCCCGAAAAATGGGCGTCGCTGTGGGCCCGGGAAGAGGAAGCGCTGCCGGTTCGGTCGTCGCCTACAGCCTTAAAATTACACAAATCGACCCTGTTAAATACAACCTGCTGTTCGAAAGGTTCTTAAATCCGGATCGTATTTCCATGCCTGATATCGACATCGACTTTGATGACGACGGCCGGGAAAAGGTTCTGTACTGGGTATCGGAAAAATATGGAAAAGAACGGGTGGCGCACCTGATCACCTTTGGCACCATGGCAGCTAAATCCGCCATCCGGGATGTGGCCCGTGTTCAGAAGCTTCCGCTTTCGGAGGCTGACAGGCTGGCCAAGATGGTTCCTGAAAGGCCCGGGGTTTCTCTTCAAGATGCACTGAAAGAAGTTCCCGAGCTGAAAAAAGAACTGGAAGAAGGAAAACCCGAAATCCAGTCGGTCATCAAAAACGCCATGACACTGGAAGGCTCGGTAAGGAATACGGGAACCCATGCCTGCGGAATTATCATTGCACGCGAGCATCTCGACAAATACGTACCGATTTCCACCGTTAAAGAATCGGTTTTGGACTACGCCACACAATTTGACGGAAAATACATTGAATCTATCGGGTTGCTGAAGATGGATTTTCTGGGTCTGAAAACGCTCTCTATCATCAAGGAAACGCTGGATAATATCAAACGCTCCAAAGGCAAAGATGTGGATATCAACAATGTTCCGCTTGATGATAAAGAAACCTACGAATTGTACAGCCGGGGTGAAACCACGGCTTTGTTCCAGTTCGAGTCAGATGGCATGAAAAAATATTTGCGTGAGCTCAAACCCACCCGGTTTGAAGACCTCATCGCTATGAATGCGCTGTACCGTCCGGGCCCGATGGGTTATATCCCGAATTTCATCGCTCGGAAACACGGTCGTGAAAAGATAGAATATGACCTTCCCATGATGGAGGAAATCCTGAAAGAAACTTACGGAATTACAGTCTATCAGGAACAGGTGATGCTTTTATCGCGAATCATGGCTGGTTTTACACGCGGTCAGTCCGACTCTCTGCGAAAAGCCATGGGAAAGAAGAAAATCGAAGAGATGAACAAGCTCAAGATCGAGTATCTCAACGGTTGTAAGAACAATGGAATTAGCGAGGAAAAAGCCGATAAAGTCTGGAAAGACTGGGAAGAATTTGCCAAATACGCTTTCAACAAATCACACGCTACCTGTTATTCTTATGTCTCCTATCAGACAGCTTACTTAAAGGCCCACTACCCGGCCGAATTTATGGCAGCCGTGCTCAGCCGGAACCTGAACAACATCGATAAGATTACTTTCTTTATCAAGGAAGCCAACCGCATGGGGATCCAGGTCCTGGGGCCGGATGTCAACGAAAGTGCACTGAACTTTACTGTGAACAAACAGGGCATTATCCGCTTCGGACTGGCGGCTATCAAAGGGGTTGGTGAAAATGCGGCTCAGGATATTATCGATGAACGCGAGAAAAACGGAGCGTTTCAGGATATCTTTGACGTGGTGAAGCGGGTGAATCTGAAATCCGTCAACAAACGGAGTTTCGAAGCACTTGCCAAGGCGGGGGCTTTTGACTCCTTTGAAGATGTACACAGATCACAATATTTCTTTAAAGAAAACGAAAATAGCCAGGCCTTTCTGGAAAACCTGCTTAAATTCGGAGCCAAGTACAAAGAAGATCTGCTGTCAACACAGACTTCCCTTTTCGGGGAAGAAGCGCCTGTTGACCTGGAGCATCCGTCTGTTCCACCTTGCGACCCCTGGCCTATTCCTGTGAGACTTCAGAATGAAAAAGAAGTCTTGGGATTTTACATTTCAGGCCATCCGCTGGATGATTATAAGATCACCATCCAGGCGGTCTGCAATACGGATATCGCCAGCCTGCGGAACAATCTGGCCGAATTCAAAGACAAAGACATCTCCATTGCCGGGATGGTCACGGCTTCCACCCAAAAAGCGACCAAAAGGGGGACATACTTCGGCGTTTTCACGCTGGAGGACTTTACCGGAGCAACGGAACTCAGGCTTTTTGCGGAACCCTATCTTAAAATGAAACACCTCCTGGTTCCGGGAAACAATCTGTTCCTGCGGGCCAGGGTGGAAGGCAGTGTCTACGACGAAACCAACCTGAACGTCAACATCAAGGAAATCTTTTTACTGGAAGAAGCGCTGAGCCGGGTGATGAACAAAGTCACGCTGTTTTTCAAACCGGATGACATTAATGAAGGACTTATCAACCATCTAAAGGCCACTGTAAAGACATCCCCGGGAGATACTGAATTGTATATCTCCATCCTCGATGAGCAAAACCACCGGCCCGTAATGCTGAAAGCCAAAACTTCAAAAGTCGATGCACAGACACTACTCAATAAAATGGAGCTTATCGGTGAGACCCATTACACCTTAAGTGCATGATCGTAAAACAGTAAACTTTAATTAAATAATTAAAAACCAATATCTTATTAATAACCTCCGCAAAGAAAAGAATTTTGTAACAAAGAAAAAATTTGATGTCTTCGGCAACATAATTCTTAACTATCTTTGCATTCAAAAATTAAAAATATGGCATTAGAATTAACAGATTCCAATTTCGACGATCTCGTCTTAAAATCAGATAAACCTGTAATCGTTGACTTTTGGGCCGTTTGGTGTGGCCCCTGCCGTATCATCGGACCCATCGTGCAGGAAATTGGTGAAGAATATAGTGACCAAGTCCTGGTCGGGAAGGTTGATGTTGACCACAACCCTGGTGTAGCAAGAAAATACGGTATCCGAAATATACCGACATTGTTGTTTTTCAAAGACGGTGAAGTGGTAGACAAACAGGTAGGTTCCGTACCGAAAGCTGTTCTGGTTAAAAAGCTGGAACAATACATTTAAAATTAAAACAGCAAATCCTGGGGGAGCAGATATTTTAAAAATATCTGCTTTTCGCATTTAACCTGCCATCCGGAGATTGGTTTTCAGAACTTCCACTGCAGCTCACAGGTCAGTGCAGATTTATGATTGGCATGGATGGTTTCTGCTCCTGAGCCTATGATATGCCTGTCATAATAAAGCGTTGTGGCAGCTCTCAGCCAAATCTTGATATTCCGGATCCCTGACCATCGCAAAAGCAAATACATCCGCTCCCCGTGACCGTATAATGCCGGGACGCTAAAAGTATACAGGGCATTGTCTTCGTAAGTATAAATGCGACTATCCCAGCCTCCCGTATTAAACAGAGCATAACGGAATGTAAGCTGCCACGACAAATCTTCCTTTCTGAACTTGACATCCTGTAAGATCATAAAGCCATGTTGTTTGACCCCTTTCTCTTGAAAATTAACATATTCAAGGCGACTTTTTAGCAATAAGAAACCATGGAATACATAAGATGTTTCCAGTCGATATTCAGAACGGTTGTTGGGTGTCGGGACTGAGAAATATCCGATGCTATCTGTAAGATTTTGTTCATTTTCCGTAAATCTAAATCGAAAATAAAATGACAAATTATTGTTTACGGTTTCATTCATTTGCAGCAAATAGGCCTTTCCGCCGGAAGGCGCATCCACACTATATTTAAGCCATGGAAAAGAATAATGATCTGCATAGCCGGACAGGGTCAGCGATTTTGTCAGCAAGGCATTAAACCCCAGATAAAATCCTCTTTCATTGGAAGCGCCGCTGCTTTTGCCAAAAGGACCGGCAAAGATTGCCTGGTAATCTTTGGGGTAATTTCTGTAAAGAAAAGTCATGGTAAACCGGTCGGAAAGAAAAGCGTTGAGCCCTGCAATTCCCGCCGGGTTTCCTCCCGGGTTTTCTGCCACCTCACCAAAGAAAGAAACAGGATCCAGATTAAAATTCAGGTTCACCCCAAAATTGGTAAGTACATCTCCTCTAAAATCAAAAAACTTATAAGGCAAGGAACTTTCTGCCACCGGGTGATCCAAGTGCGTTTGATAGTAAACGGCACCTATTCTGAAGCGTTTATGTTGGAAAGCTGCCTGGCCACCGTAAACCGTGATCGTCAGCGCATTTTTATCCTGTAGCTCGTTGATGGTCCGGTGATATCCGGTCTCCTGAAGGCCGCTGATGGCAACGATTCCTACGCTGTCGGGCGGTAGCAGATTGGCATCATATTTCTTCTTCGAATAAAAGACCGTGAATTGAAAATCACTTTTTTGCAACGTGAAAGCAGCCCCCCGGAAAAACCGGTTTTCGTTGGCAGAAGTATTCGGACGGATGCC
>CAYWBO010000005.1:27097-28771 GCA_964456625.1 uncultured Lentimicrobiaceae bacterium
GTTTGCCGCATTAAAGGCATAACGAAAATACAGTTTCTGAGGCGTTCCCAAATAGACCGATCCCGGTTTCACGTAAGCGGAATCAGCCGGTATTTCATAACCTGAAACCGCTTCCGGAACCTGTTCATAACGCAACAAAAAATCATGCCTTCCATTTCGAACTATTCCTTTCCAGGAAGCTTTTTTCTGCTTTTCAGGCTTTCCGGCGACAACATATTTCGAAAGCCTCTGCAGTGTTTCAATGCCGATCCCCGGGATATACTTTAGTTCGTACAGGCTCATGAGCGGCCCGTTATGCTTGATATAAGATTCAATTGAAAAGAGTTGCGCTTCATTCAGTAACCTGAGTTGCACCAACCTTTCTAAATCGGGGCCGTTGATATTGAGGGGATGCTGGCTGTAATATTCATAATCGTCCACCAGATCGGAGTAATCCAAAACCGCATCACTGGCACGAGCCATATCTTCCAAATCGCCACTCAGATCTTCATTCCGAACAGATAATGAATCATTCTGCTGTGCTTCCAGAGAGAAAGCGGACAGCAGTAAAACAACTGAAACAAAGGAGGCTGTATGTTTGATACACGATTTCATGAGCCCAACGTATAAATCAATGATACTTGCGGAGAAACACCCAGCGCTTGATGTGCTGCGGCAGCCATATCAAGCGAAAAGCCTTTCAGCCTATATCCGAAACCGGCAGAAAGGAATTCCCTTCCGGTTCCCAGACCGGTACGGAAGAAATATTTGTTTTTAAGGGAATACTCCAACCCTGCCCTCAACTCAAAATTGGGATTGCGGGCGTTTTTCTCCGATTCAACCGTTACCAAAAGACTTCTGGAAAAACGATACGACAAACCGGCCTGATAAACAACCGGCAACTTGAAATAAACTGCTCCTGTACCGGGTGTCGGAATTGGATTAAAGGCAAAACCACCCAGCGTCAGATTTTTGGAAAGATCGTATTGGAATCCGAACTCAAACGTCAGATTATTGGCTTTTCCGTAATGATCGCCGAAACCGGTTTGAAAATAATCCAGCTTTATTCCGGCACGAAAACGAGAGCCAAAGGAACGGGCAAAAGCAAGTCCGAATTTCATTTCATGATAAAGTGAATAACCGAAATAATCCATCCCGGCACCCAAAACACCCCAACGTACAGGATATAATAAGGCGACACTTTTGGTGCTCAGTTCTCTCATTCCAAACCGTTCTTCATAGTTGATGCCTGCCGAAAAATCTTTAACGTCAGCCATCCCCGCCTGGTTATCATTGATATTCCAGAATCCGGTCAGTGCCACAGCACACTGCCCCATGCCTGCACTTCGGGTACCTTTTGATAGCAACAGATCTTGCGCCGAAACCATCTGTGGACCCGTTAATAAAACTACGAGCAGGAGAATTGAACAAATCCCCCACAGGGGAGCATATTTGTACAAAGGAAGCATTTCGAATCGGGTTACACAATTGTCTTACAGTTGCCCAATATAATCATTATTTTTTTAAAAATCAAGAAAAATTTCAGATATACCATTATCAAACAACCACTTGAAATAAATTATGTACTTAATTTGAATTACTGATTATGCCTGTATGGCCATCCGGATAAGGGCTAACCGTATATTTCCATTGTATGCTGCCCTCCATTTTAAAAACCCAGGTTGATGCATTTTT
>CAYWBO010000005.1:28871-31967 GCA_964456625.1 uncultured Lentimicrobiaceae bacterium
CCATTTCGAAAAATGACTTTCAGGTGTACGGCACCGGGGCTTTCCTGCTGGCGGGGAGTGAAATGGTGAAAATGGAGAGAAACGGAAAATAATGCTTCAAAACTTTCGCGGATTTTTGTGAGTGACCTTGCATATACAGGGTCGGAGTCCATACAATTGTTTATTTTAGTAGGCAAATAATTGATGTCTTTTTAATCAAAATACGCTTCATAACGTCATGAAACAAGCACTTGAATTCCTAACGGAGTTAAAACAAAATAACAACCGCGAGTGGTTCATGGAAAATAAGAGCCGGTATGAATCATCCCGCAGCATGATCATTCAGTTTCTGGATCAGAAACTGATCCCGGGACTGGCTTCTTTTGACCCTTCCGTACAAAATATTACCGGCAAACAATGCCTTTTCAGGATTTACCGAGACATTCGTTTTTCAAAAGATAAAACTCCTTACAAAACCAATTTCGGAGCTTCCATCGGTCTGGCCGGAAGGAAGTTGCAAACCGCAGGCTACTATTTTCATATTGAGCCGGGCAACAGTTTTATCGGTGGCGGAATTTACCATCCCACTTCTGATGAGCTGAAGGCTCTTCGAAAAGAAGTTTACTACAGCATCGATAAACTTAACAAAATCAGGTCTAATCCCGATTTTAAAAAAGTATTCGGAGACATAACAGGAGACAAACTACAAAGAGTACCGCTGGGGTACCCGAAGGATTTTCCGTATCCCGAGCTCCTGAAGTTTAAAGACTACCTGGTAATCAGATCAGTGTCTGATGAAGAGCTTTTAAAACCCGATTTGGATCAGTATCTGTTGCATATTTTCAAGCTACAGAAACCCTTCAACGACTTTTTAAATGAAGCCTTGTTAAACGGTAACGAAGAAGAAGTTTTGTGAACACAACAGAATATAAAGCCCGCTTTATCCTCCTGTTGACCGCTGTGATCTGGGGGCTGGCTTTCGTCGCGCAGCGGGCGGGAATGGAAAGCATTGGTCCGTTTGCGTTTAACGGGATCCGTTTTGCGCTGGGAACACTCTCACTGGTTCCTTTGCTTTTCCTTAAAAGAAATTCCGCAAAACAGAAAGTTGAAAAACGGGACAAAGCTTTCCTTTTGAAAGGCGGCATTCTGTGCGGGTTGTTTTTATTTGCCGGTTCCTCATTTCAACAGATTGGAATTGTCTATACCACAGCCGGTAATGCAGGCTTCATTACCAGTTTATATGTGATCCTGGTGCCTGTTTTCGGATTGTTCTGGCAACATAAAGTCAATAAACAAACCTGGCTGGGAATCATCATCGCTTTATCAGGATTGTATTTTCTCTCGGCCAGACAGGATCTGACTTTTGCCATGGGTGACGCACTTGTATTGATCAGCGCTTTTTTCTTTGCTGGCCATGTATTAATGATCGCCAAATATGCTCCGAAAACAAACATTATCAGGCTTTCTATCATACAGTTTGGGTTGGCCTCGCTATTAAGCCTGATCATTTCTGTTTTCATAGAAACCACAACGCTGCAAAACATACGCATGGCCGCCATTCCAATTTTGTACGGGGGGATCATGTCTGTCGGCGTAGCTTACACGTTGCAGGTTTACGGACAGAAAAAAACGCATCCAGCACATGCAGCTATTATTCTAAGCATGGAATCGCTGTTTGCTGCCATCGGAGGCATACTTATACTTCATGAACCATTGACTTTCCCCATTGCGCTGGGAGGGATCCTGATGCTTTCAGGAGTCATCCTGTCACAACTTCGATTTAAGAAAAAACTGGTCAGGATTTGACTTTCCGGAAACCGGATTATTGCGAAAGATCTTCGGGGGTAATGGTAAAGTAGCCCGGATATTTCTTGACCTTGCCGTCAAATTTATAATATGGTTTCAGCTGAATGGTAATCCCCAGTTTCTGAAGTGTCTCTGTATCCAGGTTACCGGAAATGGCGCTCATGATCTGGTCCATGGAATTCAGTCGTAAAATGGTAGCCAGGTTCAGTTCGGCATTCAGATCAAATGTAGTTTTTCCGTGTCCCGGAACCACGACAGGTTTTTCCAGCTTTCCTGATGCAATCACCTGTTGTTTCTGAAGCAGTTTCCAATCCATTCCTGAAACGGCAGCTTTATCGCCGGAAGGATTGCTGACCTCCACTTTAAAGCTGGCTTGTGCCGGAAGCTTTCCTTGGAGCATCCCGCTGGAAAACACGATAATATCCTTGAAGTTTAGATCGGATACGCTCTTCACATGACTAACGTCGACTCCGGAAATAGTTTGCAATACCATGGAATTCACTGAAAAATTACATTTGGCAAAACGCTCCATTTCGCGCATCTGACTAACAATACCACAGGCCCCCAAAGAAAATAATACGACTATTAATCCCCCCAGGCCAAAAACTTTAGCTGACTTCATTTTGATACTTTAAATTAAGAAAATTACGCTTTTCCGGCGCGTTTCCGCTCTGTTTCGTTCAGAATAATTTTTCTCAAACGCAACGAACGAGGTGTGACTTCAAGGTATTCGTCCTTGCGAATGATCTCCATAAACTCTTCGAGCGAGAACCTAATCGGAGGTGAAATTAAGACTTTTTCGTCAGAACCCGAAGCACGCATATTGGTGAGTTTCTTTCCTTTGTTCAGGTTCACTACGATGTCGTTATCGCGGGTATTCTCACCGACAACCTGTCCGGCATAGATTTCCGAGTTCGGGTCGATATAAAATCTGCCCCTGTCCTGAAGTTTCCATATAGCATAAGGAATGGCCGTCCCCGTTTCCATGGAAATCAATGCCCCGTTGGAGCGCGACATAAAGTCACCTTTCCAGGGCTCAAAACTCTTAAAGCGGTGTGCAATGATGGCTTCACCTTCGGTTCCGGTGAGGATCACGTTTCGCAGCCCGATGATGCCCCTGGATGGAATAGAAAAATCCAGTTGCAGGCGATCATTTTTAGGCTCCATATTCAGGAATTCTCCCTTCCGCGCAGTAACTATGTCAATTACCCTTCCGGAAAAATTCTCCGGCACAAGCACTGTCAGGCTTTCCACAGGTTCATGTTTCACACCGTCAATCTCTTTGATAATGACCTTGGGTTGTCCCAGCTG
>CAYWBO010000005.1:32067-44946 GCA_964456625.1 uncultured Lentimicrobiaceae bacterium
GTTCCTTCTTCATATTTGGCTGACGGAATGTGGTTGATGATCTCATCCAAAAGATAAGAAACATCGGCGGTGGGAGTTTTCCAGTCCGGCCCCATCCAACCTTGTTTTGAAGAGCCGTAAACCGTTGCAAAGTCCAGTTGTTGCTCGGTAGCACCCAGGTTAAACATCAGGTCGAACATGGCTTCCTGAACCTCATCCGGACGACAGTTGGGCTTGTCTACTTTATTCACCACAACGATGGGAATAAGATTTAAGTCAATGGCTTTTTGTAATACAAAGCGGGTCTGTGGCATGGGGCCTTCAAAAGCATCCACCACCATAAGCACGCCGTCGGCCATATTCAAAACCCGTTCCACTTCGCCGCCGAAGTCGGAGTGTCCGGGAGTATCAATAATGTTAATTTTAAAATCCTTATAGCGGACGGAAACATTTTTCGAAAGAATGGTGATTCCACGTTCCCTTTCAAGATCGTTGCTGTCGAGGATGAGATCGTTCACTTCTTCGTTTTCACGAAAAAGTTTCACCTGATGTAAAATTCGGTCAACCAGTGTAGTCTTGCCATGGTCCACGTGTGCGATGATGGCAATATTTTTGATTTTATCCATAGAAATTTCCAGTATTTATTTCGGGCTGCAAAGGTACATCGAATATTGAAATCAAAATACATACAAACAAACAGATTTTGCGATGAAAAATCAGTGCGATTTTTAGCGAAATTTGTCCCGTTCCCGGGAAAAAACCCTAAGTTTGTTAAAAGCATGATTTACATAGAACGTACGCATACCGACCCGTTTTTTAACATTGCCACCGAAGAATATCTTTTGAAAAACCTTCAGGATGAAATCCTGATGTTCTGGCAAAGCACCGATTCCGTGATTCTCGGGAAGCACCAAAACACACTAAAAGAAGTCAACCTGGAGTATGTAAATCTGCATGAGATACCAGTCATCAGAAGAATATCGGGAGGTGGCACGGTTTTCCACGATCTGGGAAATATCAACTACACGTTGATTACCCGGGGGGAAAAGCAGGAAAACCTGGTGGATTTCAAAAAATTCACCCTCCCGGTAATCCGGTTTCTAGAACAATTCGGGTTGAAAACGCAGTTTGAAGGCAAGAACAACCTGACCCTCGACGGGAAAAAATTCTCCGGAAATTCCGCACATGTCTTCAAAAACCGGGTGATGCACCACGGGACCTTTCTGTTTGAAACGAAACTGAATGTTTTGGAGCAAATCATCAATCCCGACTGGATGGGGATACAGGATAAATCCATCGGATCGATAAAGGCATCGGTAACCAATATCAGCAGTCACCTCAGCGAAAACATCACGTTGGAAAGCTTTAAGCAGCGAATGGAAGATTTCTTTACCGATTATTTTGAGATCTCTTCCCGCCAAAATCTCACCCACGCAATGATCGCGGATATCCAAAAGCTGGCTGACGAGAAGTACCATCTTTGGTCGTGGAATTACGGCTACTCTCCGAAATACAGTTTCAAAAACGAAGTACAAACGGCTACGGGCACGTTTCAGGTCGAGATGAAAGTAAAAGACGGACACATCCAGGAGATCGAACTGCTTCGTGATGGGAAAAGGCTGACGCCGATCGAAAATCAAATATTGGGTTCCGCGCACGACAAAACCGTCTTACTGGAAAAAATAAGTCAGGAAGAAAATGCCGGAATCCCTGTTGAGGTCCTGTTCCCAGGAACAAGCCCCAACAAGGTCCGTAATAATAAAGAAACTAGCTGAATTCGAATTTATTAATAATTCTGATCAGGTTCACTTTCATTCCCGTTTTGCTGTTGCCTGTTTGGCCGTTGCTTATAGTTGTTGATGAAATAGTTGATGCTAAAGGTAATGATTGGTGACTGGCGCTGGAATGTGGAATGATTGTAAAATCCCGTTCCGGAGGAGATCATATCCCATTTTGCAGTTCTGAACAGGTCGCGGGCCGACACAATCACATTTAACTTCTTGTCCAAGAAATCCTTCCGGAGGGCCAGGTTGGTATAGAAAAATCCTTTTCTGCTTCCCTGAACGGTCACGGTAGGACTACGGTAAACGCCCATGAACTGGATCTGGAAGTCATGTTTCAGCTTAAAAGAAGGGGTAAAACGAGTGTTCCAGTTTGTTGATTTTGCACTCACATTGGAGCCCGTAACATTACCTGTCAGTCGGTAATGATATACCGTTCCGCTGATGTTAAAATCAAACCATTTCACCGGTCTCAGATTCATCATTGCTTCCACTCCAGCCGAATAATCCTTATCCAGGTTCGCATTGGTATGATAGATAATTCCGTTATTCCCGAGGGTAAGGATATCGGCTACATTGTTTCTTCCGATCCTGTAATATCCCTCCAGAGAAATAAAAGAGGCGCCGATGGCTTTCTGCATTCCCAACTCATAAGAATCGATATACTCCGGTTCCAATCTTGGATTCCCAACCCTAACATTATAGGCGTCGATAATCCTGGGGAAGGGATTCAAATCCCAACCATGCGGACGGTCAATTCTTCGCGTATAACTTGTATAAAGCTGATAGTTGTGGTTGAATTTATAAGACAGATAAACACTTGGAAAATAGTCAAACCGTTTGATTTTAAAAGTCCCTGTACCGTCATTCGTATTCACGCTTCGGTCGGTATATTCTCCACGGAATCCTACCTCATAACCAAATTTATCGATCTGATCTTTAAAACTGACGTAACCGGCATAAATGTTTCTTGTAAAATCAATAACACTACTGTTGTTGGAATTAAATCTCCAGGTACCGGTAACCGTATCATAATTCATATAATCATACTGCCCGGTTTGATGGCCCATACGGGCTTCACCGCCGGCTTCAAATTTTCCTTTGACTCCCACAGGCAAAGCATAATCGATCTTAAAACGGAAATCACTGGATGTATCTTTTGTATCCGTCTGAATGCTGTTTGCAGTCGTGCCCAATCGAATCCAGTTTGCATCTGTGGCGTAACTGTTCTGGGTTTCCAGATCGTCGCCCTTTCGGTCAGAATAGAATACCAATATCTCAATTTGATGGCCCAGGTCACTAAACTTGTGTAAAAAGTCCATCTGGCCGCTGTAATAATTACCAATGCGGTCTGAATTATTTACAGAGTTGGTATCAGCACGGAAAGTAAAAGGGTTGTTATAGATATCGATGTCACTGCTGTTGTTGGAACCAAATCCGTAGCTTCCGATACTAGCTGCCAGGAAAAGGCTTGTCTTTTCGTTAAAAAAGAAATCCACACCGCCCTTGATCCGATAGCCTTTTCTTGCGCGCACTCCGGTAATATCCGAATTACGGTAAAGCGTGGTATCGTTGGCAGTGGTTTCATTGTGTTGCACCGAATGCATGTTCATGGGCCGGTTATTGCCGTTAACGGAAAGTGTGTAATTAACTTTTCCTTTTCTGTATGCCAACAGCACATTTCCCTGGTATTGTTTTGCAGTAGACGTAGAGCCTCCGATCATTCCGTTGAGTCCTTTTCTCTTTTCTTCTTTCAGAATAATATTGATGATACCTCCTACGCCTTCGGGATCATATTTTGCCGAGGGATTGGTTATGATTTCGATATTTTTGATGGCTGATGCCGGAATCTGTTGCAAGGCGTCGCTTCCACTGAGGACACTGGGACGGCCGTCAATGAGAACCGTAAAATTGGATGATCCGCGCAGTGTAACATTTCCTTCCAGGTCCACATCCACCGAGGGTACATTCTGCAAAGCATCGATCGCCGTTCCTCCGGCCGCTGTTAAATCCTTAGATACATCCACAACTTTTTTATCAATCTGATAAGAAACCCTTGGTTGACGTGCCGTTACTTCAACATCTTTAAGTGTAGCCGTTGCCGGGATGAGTAAAATATCAGGCAGTTTGATTTCTTTATGGTTGCTGGAAATCACAAGATTTCCTATCTTTTTGATATTAAAACCAATAAAGTGAACCTGAAGATAATATTTCCCGTCTCTGAGTCCCTGAAACCTAAAGGAACCTTTTTTATCGGTGATACTCCCGGTTACCATCGAGGAGTCAGCTGCCTTGTACAACACTACATTGGTATATTCCATAGGTACCTTCTGAACTTTGGAAAAGACCCGGCCGGAAATACTTCCGCCTGCAGGTCGCACCATATTACCTCCTGATGGACTTTGCGGAAAAGCAAAAGAAGCAGTTCCCAGCAGTAATGCAAGACTAACAAATAAAGATTTGAATTTCATTCTTTCGTATTATTTAATTATTCATTTGAAATAAAACAACGCGTTTCATTTTAAACCTTACAGGTTGCAGCATAGCCTGGTAGCCACCGCCGTAGCCGCCGTGCATGCCCATTCTCCCGTTGACACCTTCTCCCATTCCACCGCCGCCGCCAAATTCTTCACCTTGCATCTGGCGGAAATTTTCACCACCGGCGACACCACTTCCGCTCATATCAGATGCAGTGGCCCGCTGTACAAAAGTGCCGGTTTCGAAAATCAAACTGAAAGGCCTTTCTTTTGTCAGATATCCGGAAGGGTTTTTAAAAATTTCTTTCAGAGGAATAATGGCTTCGTAGACAATTTCACCTTTGTCATTCATCTGAACGATGGCATTGATGTCACCGGAACCAAAATAGGAATTGTTCAACCCTTCTTTGTCGAAGTTGATCAGCTTCCCGGTTTCCTGACCCGTCAGATATCTCATATTAAATTTCTCGATCATTTCGGCTCTGCGTTTTTTTATCTCATCAGGAGTAAGCTGTTTACGCTCACCCTGCTGCTGCTCCGACGTATTCCGATGATTGTTCTTCATGTGATCGTGCATTCTGGTTTGGGGATAATTAATCCCGAGAACATCTTTACCTTTTCCGTTTGGATCGATCCAGATATTAAATCCCAGGGCAATGGCTTTTCTAATTAAAACCGGACTCACCATTTTTATCTCAACATAAAGATTCTGATCGTCATTGGTCATACCATAATAATAACCGGTGCCTTTGTCAAATTTCATGGGCAGATTCCAATCTGTAAAATGCCCTTTGACCATAAGGGCCGTATCCTGTTTGCCGCACTTTTCCACTTCCTTATTTTTCGCGGAAGCAAAGGGCGTCAGCATCAAGAAAGCAATAATCCCAAGAAGCGTTGTTTTCATGGTTTCATCAATTAAGTTACAAAATTCAATTATCTCTATATGTTATAAAATTCTAATATACCGGATGAAAGATAAATTAGACGAAACACCTTTTTTAACGGACCAAAAATTTGGGAATCCCGGATCAGTTGATTTGTCCGAGTGCCTTGCTCAGAACACTCTTGTATGAGTTACCGACGGGAATCCATTTTCCGGAAATAACTACCCGGTTCTTCTCGATTTTCTCGATTTTGGGAATCGAGACGATGAAAGAACGGTGTACACGAACAAACATATCTTTGGGTAACTTTTCAACCATATGCTGCATGGAAATTAAGGTGAGAATAAACTTATCATGCATCACAATTTTTACATAGTCCTTCATCCCTTCAAAATAAAGGATGTCGTCATACGATACCCTGACAATCTTGACCCCGTCTTTCACGAACATGAATTTCCTTTCGGGGTTTCCTTTTTCCTCCAGCGCTTCATATTGCTGGCTGGTACGCGCCTTGTTCACCGCTTTCATAAACCGGTCAAACGAGAAAGGCTTCACCAGGTAGTCCGTAGCATCCAGATCAAAGCCGGAGACGGCATAATCGCTGTAAGCGGTGGTGAATATCACCAGCGGCCTGTAAACCAGAGACTCATAGAACTGAATCCCGTTCAAATCCGGCATCTGGATATCCAGAAAGATCAGATCAGGCCTGTCCTGCTGGATTTTATCCAAAGCTTCGAAAGCGTTTTTACAGGAGCCAATCAGTCGCAAAAAAGGCACTTTCTCCACATAAGACTCCAGAATCTCACGTGCCAGCGGCTCATCATCAACTATAATACACTTCATCATGACTTTAAATTCAGATGCAAATCTACTTTAAAAAAACCTTTGCTCTTCCCGTAATTTAAAACATAATCGTCGCCATAGTGCAGCTCCAGTCTTTTTTTCACATTGGCCAAACCGATCCCGGAAGAAGCGTCTTTACTTTTGGCTTGAGATATACGATTGACAACTTCGAAAGCAAGATGATTCCCTTTCAGGGTTAATTTCATACGGATTTCTGCCCCTTCCGAATCGACGCCGTGTTTAAAGGCATTTTCCACGAAAGGAATGAACAACATGGGTTCTATCATCTTCGAAGACAGGTCACCGACCACATCAAAGCTGATTTTGGCCTCTTCGGGAAGCCGGAGCTTTTGTAACTGTATATAATTCTGTAGATAATCGACTTCTTTTTTCAACAGGACCAGGCCATGATCGGCGTCATACAGCATATGGCGCAACAGATCGGATAGCTGCAACAACGCATCCGGCGTTTTATCTGATTTCTTGATGGCGAGGGCATAAATTCCGTTTAAACTGTTAAACAGGAAATGGGGGTTGACCTGTGATTTTAAAAAGGAGAGCTCTGAAACAAGTTTTTCTTTTTCCATCTCTTTGCGTTTTCGGTCCTGTTTGTACCATTCCCGCGTTTCACACAGTACCGTTCCGATCAGGAAACCCAGCAGCACGACAAAAACAGTCCCGTTATTGTCTTCCATCCTGTGCCTTTTGATCCGGCGTTCGATCTGCTGTTTCTTCTGGGGTGACATATTTTGTATCGACTCCGGCTGGGCATATTTGTCGTGGACATAAGTCATGACCGTATCGTTGACATAATACGTGAACACAAGGCTCGCCAACAATGCCACAAAGAAAAAGAACTGTCTTTTTTTCAGCAACAATTTCGGTACGAAAATAAAATAGTTCAGATAAAAGAATGATACCACCAGGATAAAGTGCAGGTTTCGCTTTACCAGAAAAACAGTACCCGTTGGCGCTTCGAAAAGCAAATCAGGGAGAAAATAAACCGCAATCCATGCCAGCACATGGAGTATCGGCGTCAAATACTTTTGAATTTTCATGACCGGTAACAATATTTCCTGCGAAAATACAGATAGTTAGCCTATTATTTGATTCTTTTAGACCAAACGAAACTTTAGCACGACAGGAATGCATTTGAAAACGACCAATTTTTAATCAAATAAAACTTGAATTTCTATCTTTGTAAAAATTAACCTGCACAATTATGAAAAAAATTAACACTTTCTTAGCATTCTTGATTTTTATCGGCATTTTTATCAGTGCCTGCAATCAAACTGTAAAAAACAAAACATTGATGAATATAAACAACCCGTTGTTGGGAACTTTCAATACTCCTTTTGGGGTACCCCCTTTTTCTGAAATAACAGCAGAGGATTACAAACAAGCTTTTGAAATCGGAATAAAAGATCAAAATGCTGAGATTGAGAAAATCACAGCCAATAAGGAGGTTCCTGACTTTCATAATACCATTGAGGCGCTTGAGTTCTCAGGAAAACTTTTAAAACGTGCCAATCTTATTTTCGAAAACATCCTTTCTTCCAATACCAACGATACATTGCAACAAATTGCCAAGGATGAAGCACCAATTCTTTCAGCGCATTGGGATAATATCCTAATGAACCAAAAACTTTTTGAAAGAATAAACAGTGTTTATCAAAAGAAAGCGCAGCTTAAGCTGAATCCGGAACAAAGTATGCTTTTGAAAGAAACTTATAAGACTTTTGTTCGCGGAGGTGCAAAACTTTCAGCCGCAGACAAAAACAAATTGAAAGAAATTAATGGAAAGCTTAGTGTCCTTTCGTTGCAATTCGGAGACAATGTTTTAGCCGATAACAATGCCTTTGAACTGGCGATTACTGACAAAAAAGACCTTGCCGGTTTGCCGGAATCTGTAATTGAAGCCGCTGCGGAAACGGCTAAGGAAAAGGGCAAAAGTGGGGAATGGCTTTTTACACTTAACAAACCCAGCTTAATCCCTTTCTTACAATATGATCAGAACCGGGAATTGCGCAAGAAAATGTTTCAGGGGTATGTCATGCGTGGCGATAACAATAATAAAAACAACAATGAGAACCTATTAAAGCAAATGGTAAATCTCCGTCTGGAGAAAGCAAAATTACTTGGCTACCCCACGTATTCAGATTTTGTTTTGGAAGAAAGCATGGCAAAAACTCCGCAAGCTGTGTTTAAACTTCTCGGCCAAATTACTCCTGCAGCCATAGACTTAGCAAAAAAAGAAAGAGATCAGTTACAAGAACTCTCGAATAAAGAAGGAAATCAGTTTAAAATCAAACCCTGGGATTGGTGGTTTTATGCCGAAAAGCTGAGAAAAGAAAAATATCAGCTTGATGATGCGGAACTCCGTCCTTACTTTTCTTTACAGGATGTTCGTCAGGGACTCTTTGATGTCTTAAACAAACTTTATGGAATCACCTTTAAGCTAAACAAAGATATCCCTACTTACCAGAAAGAGGTGCAGGCTTATGAAGTTCATGAAGCCGACGGAACACTTACGGGAATTTTATATATGGATTTTTTTCCCAGATCCAATAAGCAAGGTGGCGCCTGGATGACCGAATATCGTGAGCAACATTATGAAAATGGAAAAAATGTTATTCCCGTCGTCTCTGTAAACTTTAATTTTACATCTCCCACCAAAAATAAACCTGCTCTCTTGAGCTTTGATGAAGTGGAAACCATGTTTCATGAATGTGGACATGCTATTCACGGACTGTTCAGCAAATGTCAATATGAAAGCCTCGCCGGGACTTCTGTCCCCAGAGACTTTGTTGAGATGCCATCGCAGATTCTGGAAAACTGGGCTGACGAACCGGAAGTTCTGAAGAGTTATGCTAAAAATTATAAAACAGGGGAACGCATTCCTGACAATCTCATTAAGAAAATGGAACTCAGTAGCCGGTTCAATTTAGGTTTTACACTTACGGAATACCTTGCTGCTTCCTATCTGGACATGGACTGGCACACGAGGAAAGAACCCTTTACAGGAAAAGTCAACGATTTTGAAAATGAAGCGATGAAGAACATTCATTTAATTTCAGAAATCGTTCCAAGATATCGCAGTACTTTTTTCAACCACATTTTTTCAGGTGGGTATGCTTCAGGGTATTACAGCTATGTATGGGCTGAAGTAATAGACGCAGATGCCTTCCAGGCCTTTAAAGAGACCTCACTTTTCGATAAAGCCACCGCCACCCGTTTCAGGGAAGACATCTTATCAAAAGGTGGCACCGAAGACCCCATGAAATTATTTAAGGACTTTCGCGGAAGAGAACCCAAAGCCGACGCTTATATGAAAAAGAAAGGGTTGGACTAAAAAATTCCAAGAAAAAGAAAAAAATTTCATTCCGTGGAGAGAGCACCTCAACAGTCTCTCTAAACCAATATAAACCAGCATCGTAACATCCCCTTGCTTAATAAAACAAGGAGTGTTATCCTGACAACATTTCTTATGAATCAGGCCTCTGCTTAAAGAGAACAGAGCACAGGTATGATTTATATTATATTATTTTTATATATTTAGGCCACCCTTAAAAGTCTATTCAAAAACCAGTTTAGGGCAAACCTGATATTATCCGGAAGTTATGAGGAATAAAATGTGGAATGCAGGATAAAATCAAACTTAGATCAACAATGTAATTTATCAGACCCAACGTATGAAAATACGGGCGACTATATTATTGTTTCTTATCATTACATACGCAAATATAAACTGCTACGCTCAAACTCCGGTTTTTTCTGCAAACCGAATTTGCGGGCCTAATCCTTTGTATATCTGGGTTAATTTAACCAGGCTTGCGAAATCCACCCCGCTGGCGATCCACAGACTCATCAATTGTTGTAATACCTTCATACACGCATGAAAACAGCTTTCCTTTTCATAACGTTACTTTTCCTGTCTGTTTCAACATTTGCTCAGAATTCTGAAAAAATGATGAATTGCCGCTTCAATAATGTTCCCTTTGAGAAATTCTGCGCCGAAGTGTATCAGGAAACCGGTGTCAGGGTATTTTATGAACAACAATGGGTCCGTAGCCTTAAAGTCACGGTAAATGTTGACAATATTACGGCAAAACAGGCGGTGATGCTTGCTATCAGAAACACCAAACTGGAAGTTTCGCAGTGGTACAACGATCTGGTGCTGATGCCACAAGAGAAACTTTTTACAAAACTTCCCACCTACCATTACGAAATAATACCTACGACCAAAGAAAGCACTGTTGCTGCCAGGAAAATGACCACCATCGAAGAAAAATATCTGATTGGCAGGAAGCCTGGTGTTATCAAAACCATCAGTGTCGGACATCAGGAAGGCCCTTTGGATAATGGTAAAGCCGTTATTTTGGGACGGATTATGGACGAAGAGACAGGAGCACCGGTCGCTTTTGCCACATGTTATATCGAAGAAACAAAAACAGGGGCTGTTTCAGGAAAGAACGGATTTTTTACACTCATCCTAAAACCGGGAAAATATACACTCTCATTCAATTACATGGGATATCAAAACAAGAAACTTATGGTGCAGGTATTATCCGGAGGAAAATTAACCATAAGCCTTCGGAATACGGCATTCCAAATCCACGAATTAGTGGTTCACGGGGACCGTCAGATGAGCATGACCAAAAAAGTTCCGGGTATTGATAAGATTTCCATGACTTCCATCAAGGGGTTACCGATGATGATGGGTGAGCGTAATATACTGAATGTTTCGGGAACATTGCCGGGCATCGTAAGTGAAGGAGAAGGAACCGCCGGATTAAATGTTCGCGGGGGCGGTGCGGACCAGAATGCTTTCTATATTAATAAGATTCCTATCTATAACACATCACACTTGTTCGGTTTCTTTCCTGCTTTCAATTCCGATATTATAAAAGACTTTTCCATTTACAAAGGTTATATTCCAGCCAAATACGGGGGACGTCTGTCTTCTGTATTCAATATAATGACAAAGCAGGGAGACATGAAACGCTTCACGGCACACGGAGGGATAAGTCCCGTTACCGGAAATATAGAGTTGGAAGGTCCCATAAAAAAGGATGTATTGTCCTATATCTTTAGTTTCAGGTCGACATACTCTGACTGGATTTTGAAAAGAATTAATGATCCTACTATTAAAGCCAGCGCTGCCAATTTTTACGATTATTCCGGGGGGCTATCATACAGTGCAGCCAACACCCAGATGCAGCTTTTCTACTACCATAGTTTCGACCATTTCAAGCTTGCTGAAATTGACGACTATAATTATTCTAATAACGGAGCTTCATTGGATATTAACCATAATTTTTCCAACACATTCAGAGGCGATTTTACATTCATTGCCTCACAATATGCTTTTAGTACCGTTAACAAAGAACAACTTTCAAGCGCATATCAACAAGCTTATAATATGGGGCATTACGAAGCAAGAGCGGATTTTGAGAAAACTATAAGCAATTCTAATTCCGTTAATTTCGGATTTGGAGCCGTGCTTCATAAACTTGACAGGGGAAATGTCATTCCTTACGATACAACGTCGCTGTTGGTACCCGTGGCATTGGGCAAAGAAAAAGGAATTTCGGCATCGGTTTATCTGTCCGACACTTACAAACCCTTCCCTCTTTTAAGTATCACTGCCGGGATGAGGTTTACCATGTATTCACCGCTTGGACCTTCGACAGAATACAACTATCAACCGGGCATGCCGGTGGATCCTCTTTACATAAGCGATACCGTCCACTTTGGAAATAACGTCCCTATTCAATGGTACCCTGAACCGGATGTACGGGCTGCCATACAATACCAAACGGACGAAAATGGGAGCATCAAACTGGCTTTCAATCAAATGCACCAAAATCTATTCATGTTAAATAATACACTGGCCATATCGCCTAATGTTCAATGGAAGCTGGCTGACTCTCATATCCGGCCTTCAAAAAGTAATCAGGTCTCTTTTGGAGTATTCAGGACCATGCCAAAAACAGGAATGGAAGCCTCGGTTGAAGTATATTATAAAGAAGAAATCGATGATCCCCAATTTAAAGACGGAGCTTCGTTTATAAGTACTCAGCATATAGAAACGGAAATTTTGCAAGGAAACGGAAAGAGTTATGGTGTAGAAGTGCTTTTAAAACGTACCAATCGAAAACTCAACGGATGGCTGTCGTATACTTATTCACGGTCACTGATGCGGGTAAACGGAGGGCAAATCTGGAACAGCATAAATAATGGAGAGACCTATCCATCGAATTATGATATCCCGAATATCTTGAACCTGGTGATGGACTACCATTTAAATATGCGCATCACTTTTTCCACCATTATGACGTACCGGACCGGCAGGCCCATCACCTATCCGGTTTCCGGATATTATGTAAACGGGGTGCCTTATTTAAATTATTCAAGCCGCAATGCATACAGGATCCCGAATTATTTTCGTATGGATGCATCCATGGCGATAGAAGGGAATCTTAAAAGGCATAAATTCATGCACAGCTCATTTGTTTTAAGTGTTTACAATCTGACCGGGAGAAAAAATCCCTATTCTGTATATTTTAGTTCATCCGAGGGCAATATAAATTCATATTCCTATTCTGTAATAGGCGTGCCTATTTTTACCATTACATGGAATTTCAAACTGGGAAATTATGCTTCGGAATAAATTCATAGCGATTGTTGTGATACTATTTACACTATCATCCTGTGTAAAATTTTACACGCCGAAAATTAAAGGCTCGGACGAAAATCAATACGTCGTAAATGGACAGGTGACCATGGGAGCACAAACACAAACAGTAAATGTTTCTATGACAGCCCCCATCAATAATCTTACTTACAAACCCGTCACAGGTTGCATTGTCACGATCCGCGATAATGAAAAACACAATTTCCCAATGACGGATT
>CAYWBO010000005.1:45046-82822 GCA_964456625.1 uncultured Lentimicrobiaceae bacterium
GGTTGCATTGTCACGATCCGCGATAATGAAAAACACAATTTCCCAATGACGGATTTGGGGAACGGGGACTATTCCACCCAGGTTGATCCTCAATACCTGGTACCGGGCCATGTTTTCAGTATAAATGTTATTACACCTGACGGAGACAGCATCGTCTCTGATTATGATACATTGCAGCAGGTTCCGCCGGTGGATTCCATCCATTATCAGGTAAAAGCTATTGAAAGTAATGTGCCGCTGCAAACCAAACAAGGCGTGCAAATTTACATTGACCTGAAAGGGACAAATGCCGACAGCCGTTACTATCGGTGGAACATTTATGAAACATGGGAATATCACGCAAAATATCCTTTAGAATACTGGTACGACGGAACAATGCATCATAATATTCCGCCGGATTCTTCCAAATTTACCTGTTGGGATACAAAAAAAAGACCTGAGATTTTTACACTATCTACCGCAAACTTGGCGCAAAACAAATACAATGATTTCAAGCTGCAGTACATTTCGGCTAACTCTAACAAACTCGCCCACGGTTACAGCATGCTTGTAGAACAACTTGCCATAACCAAGCAAGCCTATAATTATTGGTATCAGATGAAAACCAATAGTACTCAGGAGGGGGGATTATATGTAAAACAACCCGTTACGATACGCGGAAACCTTCGTGATATTACCCATCCCGATAAAGCAGTGCTTGGGTTTTTCAGTGCTGAATCAGCAAGTTACAAACGTATTTTTATACCCCCTGTTCCCGGATTAACCTTAAATTATATTGTGGCCTGCGAAGAAATTCAACTCCATTACATAAACGGCCAATTGATGCTTGATAAAAAGTATTGGCCGGCAGCCATTTTAGCGGGTCCGAATGGTCCGCTTCCATATAGATTAGAGCCTTATTGCGTTAATTGTCTGTTATTGGGCGGCACAAATGTCAAACCTTCATTTTGGCCAAATTGATATGAACAAAAAATATTATAAATACTACCCGCTGATGCTACTGTTGCTGGCTTTCCCTCCGATACTGAGGGGTCAGGCGAGTAATGGATTTCCGAAAGCTGAGAAACTGGCATTATTCACGGATCGCGGCATATATATTACCGGCGAAGAAGTGCATTTTACGACTTTTGTCATGAACCATTCAATACAAGGACTTAGTTACATTCTATATGCAGAAATTATCGAGCCGGATGGAACAAAGATCACCGGGGGTAAATTTCCTTTGACTCACTCCTCAGCACATGGATGTCTGACCATTCCGTCGGAAAGTATAACCGGGAATTACTACCTCAGAGTTTATACAAAATACATGAGGAATCTGGGCCCCACATCATTTGCCTGTGTAGGCCTGAAGATTATCAATCCCCATAAATCAAATATGCTGAGAGGAAAGGATACTTTGAAAATTATATCGGACGAGCATATTGAAAGATCATCAGGTAACATCCTGAAGATTTCTACTGACAAAACAGTCTATCTCCCTCGTGAAGAAGCAAATGTGACAGTTAGAACAAACAGCGAATCAAAAGAAATTCTGGGGCTCAGCATTTCCGTAATTCCCGAAGTTGCCGCTCCCGAAACCATGTTTAACAAGGATACCGAAGCACGCCAAGTAGATTCTATTCGCTTCTATACTGAAAACAGAGGGCCTTCGCTTACAGGGATTTTAAGAGACAGTATAACAAAAAGGCCGGAGGCCGGGGCGAGAGTGAACCTTTCCATTACCGGGGACAGGGTAGACTTTCTGGTTGCCAAAACCGATAAAAACGGTCATTTTTATTTTTCGTTACCTCCTTATTCCGGAAAACATGATCTATTTATTAACCCACAAAACATTCCGGGAAAGCACCCTGAGATCTTTGTCCATAATGACTTTTCCACAGCACCAATTCAACTGCCTGATCCAGTATTTAATATAGATTCTATTGAACGGGCGGTGGCTTTCCATATGGCACAGAATTTCCGTCTCAGGCAACGCTTTGATAATGATAGTGCCCGTTGTGATAAAAAAACTTCAAATTCTAAAGAAACTTTATTTGTAGAACCTTCTTATACTCTGAAACTCAACAATTATATTCAGCTTCCTACTCTTGAAGCTTACCTGGATAATCTTCCTTCCTCGGTAAAAGTCAGAAGGCGCCACGGAAAGAAATATTTCAAAATAGTGGATCTACAACCCCCAATGGATTCTTTGGATCCGCTGGTGTTGGTTGATGGAGTAGCCATAGATGATCAGGAAAAGATTCTGGCTTTATCACCCACAAATATTTCCCGCATCGAGGTGGTGAATATCCCCTATAAAATTGGCTATATGAAATATGGCGGCATCGTGAATATCGTTTCAAAGAAAGGTGATTTTGCCGGGATTGATTTACCCAACTCGGGGATGTTTCTCAATTATGCTTTTCTCCACGACAGTTGTCGTTGTGCCATCACAATCCCGCGCACCGCAAATCGCCCTGACGCAAGAAACACACTCTACTGGAATCCCGATGTCAGTATAATTTCAGGAAATGTGATCCATTTTTCATTTACCACCGGAGACGCCCCCGGCAGATATGCCATCGTGTTTCAGGGGATTGATGCCCGGGGAACCCCCTTCCTGCAAAAGAAAATTATTGTGGTGCAGTCAAAGCCATAATTTGACTGCTTTCCATGCTTTCAAAGACACTGATTTTCGATCCGGGACATAATATGATGCCAAAAAAAAAAAAAATACTTTACAGCTAGGAACAAAAGATCAAGAACCTGTTTAAGAATTCTCACAGGTAGGGAAAATTGTATAAATGGCCAGATTATCCAGCTTTTTGGCCAAATACTAAATGAAGAGAAGTTGACGAGAATTTACTTTTGTTAAAAACAATGATGAACCCTAGAAAGGACGTTAACTCAATCACAAAAAAGAATCTCCCGGAAACCTCGTAAAACGGATCCGGCAGTGAAAACTGTATAAGTTCATAACGAAAATAATTATTGATAAAAAATAACAAGAAACCCGAATTGAATTCCCACCTAAAGATAAAACTCCGGTCAATTTTATTATTGTTACTGGTTGTGATGATTTTCGACGCCAAGAGTTTTTCACAAATCCCTGACTCTGTTTTTACCGCAAATCATGTTTACGGACCTAACGCCCTCTTGTACAACGGGCCGTCCTATACATTTTTCCCTCCACCCGGCACCAGGGGCTCCCAGTTTCTGGACGGATCCGAATTTGTAAAAGGCTCTGTTCAGCTCAGGGGAGAAAACTTCAACGACGTCTTACTCAATTATGATGCTTTTAACCAGCAAATTGTCCTTGAGTACAAAACAAGGATGAACGATCTGATGGGAATCATTTTACCGAATACCTGGATTAAATCCGCAAATATTGGGGAAAAGCATTTTGAAGTTCTTTCATTTCAGGGCATCCAATCAAGAATTTACCAGGTCATTGGGGAAGGGTATTTTCAAATTCTTTACAGATGGCAAAAGTACCTCAGGCCTACTGAGGATCCGAATGAATCCTATATGGTCTTCTCTGCGCCATCACGGGAATCCTATCTGAGATCAGGCAACAAGCTCATGCGGTACAAAAGCAACAAGAGTTTTGTTGCTTTATTTGCCCCCCGGAATAAACCGGCGATCAAAAGATATCTCCGGCAAAACCGAATTAAACTAAATACGCCAAAAAAATCAAGATTGCCGGATATCCTTCGACTTATCAATTATTGTAATACCCTCACCGGCAAAGAGAAAACGGCTTTGAATGCCCCGTCTTCAACACGGACACCAAATACTGAAAAAGTAATGAGTTGCCGTTTTAATGAGGTGCCTTTCGAAAAATTTTGCACTGAAGTATATCAGGAAACGGGAGTCAGGGTACTTTACCTGCAGAAATGGGTTAACAACCTTAAAATCACGCTCAATGCCAACAATATTACGGCACTCGAGGCAGTGACGCTTGCTGTCAGGAATACCGGGATTGAAGTTTCCAGTTGGAATCATTGCCTTTTGTTGATGCCACATGAAAAGCTGTTTACGACACTTCCCTCCTTTCGGGTCGAGAAACAACGCGTGACATCGAATATAAATACCAGGGAAATGACGGCCAGTGAAAAAAGGTACCTCACAGGAAGAAGACCAGGTGTCGTTGAGACCATTAAAGTCGGACACAAAGGAGGAAATTTGGCTAATGGTAAAGCGACTATCCTGGGAAGGATCATCGATCAGGAAACCGGAGAACCGATCGTTTATGCTACTTGTTATGTTAAAGAAACCGGAACAGGTGACGTTTCGGGAAAGAATGGGTTTTTTACGCTGATCTTAAAACCAGGGAAATATACTTGTACGTTCAATTACATGGGTTATCAACGGCAAAACATGCTGGTGGACGTGCAATCCAGCGGAAAATTCACCATAAAACTTCTCAAAGCCGTTTACCAGATGCAGGAATTAGTGGTTCATGGAGACCGCCAGGTGATTATGACTGAAAAGTTACCTGGTATTGATAAAGTAACGATGCGCTCCATCAAGGGCCTGCCGATGATGATGGGGGAACGTAATATTTTAAAAGTTTCGGGAACTTTACCCGGGATTGTCAGTGAAGGAGAAGGCACATCCGGATTAAGCGTACGTGGAGGCGGATCAGATCAGAATGCTTTCTATATTAACAAGATTCCTGTTTATAATACAACGCATCTTTTTGGTTTCTTCCCGGCTTTCAATGCAAATATCATAAAAGACTTTTCGGTTTACAAAGGTTACGTCCCGGTCATGTACGGAGGACGCCTGTCTTCTGTTTTTAACGTAATTACGAAGCAGGGCGACATGAAACGTTTTACCGCACATGGGGGAATAAGTCCTGTTGCCGCAAATATCGAACTTGAAGGGCCGATCAAAAAAGATACTTTGTCCTATATTTTTAGCGGAAGATCAACATATTCCGACTGGATCCTGCAAAAAATCAATGATCCCACAATCAGTTCCAGTGCTGCCAATTTTTATGATTATACGGGCGAAATTTCATACAATACCCCGAAAACCCAGATGCAATTGTTCTATTATCACAGTTTTGATCATTTTAAGCTTGCTGAAATTGACGATTACAATTATTCTAATAATGGAGCTTCCTGGGAAATCCACCATAATTTTTCCAACTCTTTTAGTGGAGACTTCACACTCATCGGTTCACAATATAAATTCAATACGATTGATGAAGAACAACCTATAAGTGCCTATCAACAGGCTTACAAAATGGAACATTACGAGGCAAATGCTAATTTTAGCAAAACCTTAAACAATAACAATACGCTTAATTTCGGAGGTAGTGTCGTGCTTCATGAGCTTAACCGGGGAAACGTAATCCCTTATGGAAAGAGTTCGCTGCTTACCCCTGTAGCACTGGGTAAAGAAAAAGGGATCTCAGCATCCGCCTATTTATCTGATACCTACAATCCCACCCCTCTTTTAAGTATCACCGCAGGTATGAGATTTACAATGTACTCGCCTCTTGGGCCTAAGACGGTATTGAATTATCAGCCGGGTATGCCGCTAGATTTGAGCTACGTAAGTGATACCGTCAACTATGGAAACAATGTCCCGATACACTGGTATCCCGAACCGGATATAAGGGCTGCTATAAAATACCAAACCGATGAAAATGGCAGCATCAAATTGGCTTTCAATCAAATGCACCAGAATATATTTATGTTAAATAATAACCTTGCCATATCTCCCAACGTCCAATGGAAATTGGCTGACTATCATATTCAACCTTCCAAAAGCAATCAAATCTCTTTGGGAATTTTCAGGACTTTGCCTAAAACAGGACTGGGAGCATCCGTGGAAGTATATTATAAAGAAGAATCCAATAATCCTCAATTTAAAGACGGATCTTCTTTTTTAAGTACTGCACACGTGGAAACGCAGATCTTGCAGGGAAAAGAAAAGAGTTACGGTGTAGAAGTGCTTTTAAAACGTACCAATCGGAAACTTAACGGGTGGCTGTCATACACTTATTCACGGTCACTGATACGCGTAAATGGCGGGCAAATTTGGAACAGTATAAACAATGGGGACGTTTATCCTTCTGATTATGACATCCCGAATGATTTAAACATGGTGATCGACTACCATTTAAATATGCGGGTATCCCTTTCAGCAATTATGACATACAGAACCGGAAGACCCATTACCTATCCGATTTCTGTCTACTATTTTAACAAGGCGCCTTATTTAGAGTATTCAAGCCGTAATGCTTACCGGATTCCGAATTATTTTCGCCTGGATGCCTCCATGGCCATTGAAGGAAATCTTAAAAGGCATAAATTCATGCACAGCTCGTTTGTTTTAAGTGTTTATAATCTAACGGGGAGACAAAATCCTTATACGGTATATTTTAATACGTCAAACGGCAGAATCAACGGATATTTCTACTCTTTATTAGGGGTACCGATTTTTACTGTTACATGGAACTTCAAACTGGGAAATTATGCTTCGGAATAAAGTCTTATTGATTAGTATAATACTAATGGCACTATCGTCCTGTGTTAAGAATTATTCGCCTCAAATAAATACAGGTCAAACCAAATATGTGATTTCAGGCCAAGTAACCCTGGGAGCACAAACACAAACGGTAAATATCACACTGAATTCTTCCATCAGTAATCCGGTATACAAGCCTGTGCCAGGTTGTAAAGTCACTATCCAGGATCATGAAAACCATAGTTTCCCTATGGTCGATTTAGGAGATGGGGACTATTCTACCTTCATAGATCCCGGTTATCTGGTTCCCGGCCATGCATTCAGGGTAAATATTGTCACGCCCGACTCCAACACAATCGTTTCGGATTACGATACACTACCACCGGCTACCCCTGTTGATTCAATACATTATCAAATAAAGGATCGTCAAGGTTCCGGACTGACTCCGGAACAAGGGATACAATTTTATATCGACTTAAAAGGAACGGACGCTGAAAGCCGATATTATCGCTGGGATGTCTACGAAACATGGGAGTATCATGCCAAGTATCCGGTCGAATACTATTATGACGGGGAAATGCATCACAATTTACCGCCGGATTATTCCAAATATACCTGTTGGAAGACAAGTCAGGTTTCAGAAATTTTCACCTTGTCGACGGCTAATTTATCACAGAACAAGTATGCTAATTTTCCGCTGCAATACGTATCCAATACAACCCCCAAACTTGCCCATGGCTACAGTTTGCTTGTTGAACAGTTTGCCTTAAGTAAAACGGCTTATAATTTCTGGTATAAGTTAAAATCAAACAGTACGCAACAGGGCGGTTTGTATGTAGAACAGCCCATCACCATCCAGGGGAACCTGCATAATATTACTCATCCGGATAGAAAAGTATTAGGTTTCTTCAGTGCCGAATCAGAGAGTTCTAAAAGAATTTTTATACTGGCAGTTCCCGGATTAAAGCTGGATTATGACACTACCTGTGAAGAGAAACCGCTCTTGTATGGTTATAGTGCGATCCCAAAAATAGACTATCCTGCAGCCATTAAGGCAGGTCCGCATAATAGCGGTCCGCTGCCAATTATGCTATCTCCGATTTGCGTCAATTGCCTGTTGCAGGGTGGCACAACTGTTAAACCTTCATTCTGGCCAAAAGGATATGAATAAGAAAAAATACAAATATTATCTCTTCACGGTCTTGCTGCTGGGACTTCCCTTTGCTTTAATAGGTCAGCAGGACCTTGAATTTCCCAAAGCTGAAAAACTGGCACTTTTCACCGATCGTGGATTGTACATCGCTGGCGAAAGCATTCATTTCGCGGCGTTTGTTACCAATCATGCTCCGTCAGGGCTGAGCGATATTGTTTATGCTGAGATTATTGAATCAGACGGGACCCAGGTTGCCGGTGCAAAGTTTCGTCTCATTCAGGGAGCTTCACACGGATGCCTGACCATTCCCACCAGTGTCCTCACAGGAAATTATTACTTAAGGCTTTACACAAAATATATGCGGAATGTTGGCCCACGCGCATTTGCATATGTTCAACTGGAAATAATTAATCGTCTTAAAAAAGAGGTATTAAAAGGGAATGAAAAAGTTGAAAATACAGCTCAGAAAATTTCAGGGAACTCTTCGGGTGATCGTGTCATCCTAAACACAATGAAAAAAGTTTACCGGACTAAAGAAAAAGTAAATGTAACCATCAACACTAATGGATCTCATTCAGATAGAATCCAAAGACTTTGTGTTGCAGTGGTTCCGGAAATGGTCATTCCCAATAAAATGATTCCGATGCATTCACCATCAAGGAAGATAAATGTTGTTCGCTTTTTTCCTGAAATGCGGGGGCCTTCGATCACCGGAACATTACAGGATAGCGTTACGAAAAAAGGAGAAGCGGGGGTCAACGTGAACCTCTCCATCATTGGCAAGGGCAAAATATTTATGGCGGCTCAAACTGACAGCACCGGGCATTTTTTCTTTTCCCTGCCTCCTTACACCGGAAATCATGATGTATTTATTGGGGCGCAGAATGTATCCGGTATTCATCATAAAATACTGGTAGATAATGACTTTTCAACGAAACCCATCCGGTTGCCTGACCCGGTATTTAAAATGGATTCCAGTGAACGCCCGATAGTCCTCCGTATGGCACAGAATCTTAGGGTCAAACAACTTTTTTACAGCGATAGCCTTCTTTGCAGTAAAAAAAACCAAAAAGTGTCTGTCGCTTTTTACGGCAAGCCTTCTTACACTTTGAAAATGAGCGAATATATTCAGCTTCCAACACTTGAAGCTTATCTGGATAATCTATCCTCCCTGGTAAAAGTCAGGTCACACCATGGCGAGAAATATCTCAAAATAGTCAGCCTTCTGCCACAAATGGCCTACTTACGTCCACTGGTACTCGTTGACGGCGTGGCCATAGACAATCAGGAAAAAATCCTCGCTTTATCACCTTCAAATATTTCTCGTATCGAAGTGGTGAATAAACCTTACGTGATCGGAAATATGACGTACGGAGGGATCGTCAACTTCATTTCAATAAAAGGCGATTTTGCCGGGATCGATTTGCCCAGTTCAGGGATGTTCCTGAATTACGATTTCCTGCACAACAACTGCCGTTGTGCCATCACAACGCCCGATTCCATCGGTCAGCCGGACACGAGGAACACGCTTTACTGGAATCCCGATGTCAGTCTGAATTCAGGAAAAGAAGTTCATTTTTCTTTTATTACTGGAGATACACCGGGAAAATACGCCATCTTAATTCAAGGTATCGATGCCAATGGTAAGCCTTTTTCAAAAAAGGATATCATCGTGGTAAAAACGAAGCCGTAACGGAGCTATTGTTGTTCCAGCAATGCGATAAGATCTTTAATATCGACACTCATTCCGTCGATAATCATTTGTGCTTTTTGATAATAGCCTGACCTTTCTTCCAGTTTTTGCTCGATATAACGGATGAGTTCTTCGCCGCTTTTCCCTTCAACCAAAGGGCGCTTCTTCGCCGCATTGGTCAGGCGGCTGGCGACAGCCTCGGGGGTCATCCTCAGATAAACACTGATTCCATTTCTGTTGATTTCCTCCATACTGTTATGGTAACAGGGGGTCCCGCCACCGGTGGCCACCACCACATTTTTCATCTCAAAGGTTTTTAGCAGGCGTTCATGTTCCAGGTTCCGGAAAAGATCTTCTCCGTATTTGTCGAAAAATCCCTGAATATCTATTTTGTAATGTTCCTCGAAATAATCATCAAGATCCACAAACCGAAATCCTAAGGCCGTTGCCAGCCTTTTACCCACCGTTGTTTTTCCGGCGCCCATAAATCCTATCAGATAGATTCTGTCTTTCATGTATTTCACGTTCCGGCTCAAAAATAACCAATAAACCGAAATTTTCCCCTTATAAATTAATTGAATCGCTTTTGGGCTTGAACTTTCTGGTCTTGTTCACAAAATAAACCCCGACAAAAATCAGGGACGAAGCGATGATCTCGGTCATATTCAACACGTCTTTCCCGGCATAAACGGCCACAAGCGTTGCAATCATAGGCTGCATATAGATATAGGAGCTGGTTACAGACGGGCTTACTTTTCGCAATGAATAATTGTTCAAAAAATAAGCGATCACGGTAGTGAAAATAATCACGTAACCGATGGAAAGCCATATATGAAAAGGAATAACGGCAAAATTAGCCTCCGCGATCTGGTGGTAAGAAACGGGGATCACAAAAATCATCCCGAAAGTAAAAACCCATTTCATCACCGTCAGCGGACGGTAAAACGCCATCAAAGGCTTTATCAGCACCAGGAACAAAGCATACGAAGCAGCGTTGACAAGCACGAGAATATTTCCGACGGTGGTTTCCGAACTCAGGGTAATTTGCCCGTTCCGCAGGATCAGGTATGCCGCTCCGGCAAATCCCAATGCAATCCCAATGGCTTTGGTCCATGAAATCCTGTCGTGGATCAGAAAATGTGCCATCACCAACACAAAAATCGGTGTCCCGACCATGATGATCGAGGCATTGATGGGCGTGGTCATATTCAGTCCTTCAAAAAACATGATCTGGTTCACGGCCACCCCGAAAATGGCAGCAATGAACATTCTTCTCATGTCGGGTTTGGCCACTTTCTCGCGGCCGAAAAAACCATCCACCAGCCAAAAGATCGCAGACGCCCCGATGACACGCAGCACGATGATGGCACGCGGCTCCAGCCATTGGGGCATGATGCTCTTGGCAATCACAAAGTTCAGCCCGAAAATCAAATTGGCACCCAGCACGGCCAGGTGTGCCTTCAGATGTGTCGGCTTCATATCCTAAAATAGTTGGATTCTTACGTAGCTGCTTTTCTGTAATTTTTTACAGCCTGCTGTTTCTGAATTAAGATGCTAGAAAGGGAGGTCGCCTTCTTCATCCATCGGGTCGGAATTGTCTGCTGACAAATCTTCAGGCGAAAGCGGTGGAATATTACCTTCTTCGCGTTGTAACCGCCATGCCCTCACGTCAGTGTACCAGCGTTCATTGAACTCCCTTGACTCGATGTTAACAGAAACGCTGATTCGGTCCCCTTCACCAATCCCCTCCAGGCTTTTTACCTTGTCTCCCCACAGGCTGATGCATACTTTTTTAGGATACTGGTCTTCGGTTTCAATGATGAATTCCTGTTTTTCCCACTTTCCGTTACGCCCTTCGCCACTTACCACTGGCAGTTTTTTTATCAATCGTCCTTTCAGGTCTAAGCTCATGTTTCAAAAATTTATCAGATTTAATGATTTACAAAAGTAAAGATTTAAATAAAGTAGATTCATTCGCCTTCCGGCAGATGAGATCAGCGGAAACCAACCGTCTTTTAGAACTTAATGATGGTCTGTCTTAACGCCACCAGATGTGTCAGTAAATTCTCCAGCAGATCCAATTTTAACATATTGGCACCGTCTGATTTAGCCACAGCCGGATTGGGATGCGTTTCCAAAAAAATACCATCCACACCCACAGCTATACCTGCCCGGCCGATGGTTTCTATCAGATCGGGCCTGCCTCCCGTAACTCCCTCACTTTGATTGGGCTGCTGCAGCGAATGAGTAATGTCCAGCACTACGGGAACTCCGGATTTCTGCATCGCAGGAATGTTGCGATAATCCACAACGAGATCTCCATATCCGAACATGCTGCCGCGCTCCGTCAGCCAAACGTTTTCGTTGCCTGTTGAACGCACTTTGTCGACGGCGAAACGCATGGACTCGCCCGACACAAACTGTCCTTTCTTGATGTTGATAATCTTTCCCGTTTTTCCGGCAGCAATCAGCAATTCCGTCTGACGGCAGAGAAAAGCCGGGATCTGAAGCACATCTACATAAACGGACGCCATTTCTGCTTCTTCAGCCGTGTGAATATCTGTTACAACCGGGATCTGCAATTCTCGCGAAATGTCCCTGAGGATGTTCAGCGCTTTTTCATCTCCGATCCCTGAAAAGGAATCCAGCTTGGACCTGTTGGCTTTCCGGTACGAAGCTTTAAAAATGAAAGGGATTTCAAGCTTGTGAGTGATTCTTTGAATTTCCTTTGCGATGGGATAAGCCATCTTTTCGTCTTCAATAACACAGGGCCCGGCCATCAGGAAGAAATTTCCCTTCTCGGTAAATTTTATATTCGGCAGATTTTCAACGCTTTTATGCATGGAATTGAATTTTTACAAAGTTAAGAAATGTTTGATTTGCTTTTTACGATCCACTAGCCGCATTGTCTAGGGAAAATGGATATTCCACTTTTTCCAGAAAAAGGCCCCTGGCCGGGACCGAATAACCGGCTTCGGAACGGTCTTTTGCCTGAATGACGTCTTCCATTTCGTCCGGTTTCATTTTTCCTTTGCCCACCTCCAGCAGCGTCCCGACCACCGCGCGCACCATATTTCTTAAGAACCTGTCGGCAGTGATCGTGAAAATAAGCTTATCGCCCTGCACTTCCCAAAAGGCTTCCTTGATCACACAATCGTTGGTTTTGGTCTGCGTATGGAGTTTTGAAAAACTTGTAAAGTCAGTGAATTTCAATAAATGTCCCGCCGCTTCCTGCATGGCTTCCACATCGAGCGTACCGGTATATTCCAGGCAAAAATCCCTGTCGAAAGGAGCCTTCCTCCTCGAAATATAATATTTATATGTCCTTTGAGTGGCACTGAAACGGGCATGATAATCCCCGGGAACCTGATAAAGTCCGAAGATCACAATGTCATCGGAAAGGAAACTGTTCAACTTGGCGACAAAATCTTGTTCCGGAAAATTCAAGGGTACTTTCAAATCAAAATGAGCGTAAAATTCCCGCGCATGAACGCCGGTATCCGTCCGCCCGCATCCCACCAGATTCACCGGATCGCCGGTCACCAAACCAATTTTATGATTCAGTTCTTCCTGAATGGTACGGGCATTTTCCTGGATCTGCCAACCATGATAAGCTGCACCCTTATATGCCAGTTTAAGAAAATACCGAACCATGTTTATCGTAATAAAACGTGTTTTTATCAGGAATTCAGAGCCTTCCAGAGCATGTCCTTCATCTGGGACAGCCCTTGTTGCGCCACCGATGAAATGAATACGGACGGAATATCCGGCAATTCCCGTTTTATTTCATCCATCAGCTCGGCATCCAGCAGATCCGATTTGGAAATGGCCAGCACTCTTTGCTTGTCGAGCAATTCCGGATTGTATTGTTTCAGTTCATTCAATAGAATGTTGTATTCTTTTTTGATGTCAGCCGAATCGGCAGGTACTAAAAACAGCAGCGCCGAATTTCTTTCGATATGGCGCAAAAACCGAAGCCCCAACCCTTTTCCTTCATGCGCTCCTTCAATAATACCGGGAATATCCGCCATCACAAAAGATTTCTGATCCCGGTAAGAAACAATACCCAGATTGGGTTTCAGCGTAGTAAAAGGATAATCTGCAATTTCCGGCTTTGCTGCCGATACGACCGAAAGCAAGGTAGACTTTCCGGCGTTTGGAAATCCCACAAGTCCCACATCGGCCAGGAGCTTCAACTCGATGATCACCTCAGCTTCCACCCCTTCTTCGCCGGGCTGAGCGTATTTCGGGGTCTGGTTGGTAGCCGATTTAAAATGGTCGTTTCCCTGACCGCCCCGGCCACCCTGGATCAATACTATTTCCTGCTTGTCCTCCACTATTTCACCTAATACCTCCATGGTTTCAGCATTTCTCATGACCGTCCCGATGGGCACTTCCACCACAATATCTTTTCCATTGGCACCCGTGCTGGTCTGAGCACCACCGGCTTCACCATTTTCCGCACGCAAATGCCTTGTGTAACGCAAATGCAACAAGGTCCACATCTGGGCATTCCCCCTGAAAATGATATCGCCCCCTTTACCGCCGTCACCGCCGTCAGGACCTCCTTTGGGAATATACTTTTCACGCCGGAAATGGACTGAACCGGGTCCGCCGTTTCCAGAACGACAGTAAATCTTTACGTAATCAACAAAATTGGATGAGGCCATAAAAAGTAAATTGGTGGTGCAAAAATAGCGTAAAAGCTTTAATCCTTTAGTTTACGGACCAATAAAAGCCCGTCGCGAATCGACAACAGTACCTGGTGTACCCTGTCGTCATCCCGAACGTGGTCGTTAAAGTTGCGGATGCCCATGGTTTCTTTGTCAGGATTTTTGTCTTCGACCGCTTTTCCTCCCCACAACACATTATCAGCCAGAAAAAAACCACCTTTTCTCAGCTTGGGAAAGGCCAGCTCGTAATAATCTGTATACTGCGATTTATCCGCATCGATAAAAATCAGGTCGAAAGTTTCATCCAATGAAGGAATGATCTCCCGGGCATCGCCTTCCATAAATCTAATTTTTCCGTTGCTTTGAGATTTGTCAAAATAACGTTTGGCGAAAGGAGCAATTTCCTCATTCATATCCACCGTGATCAGGGTTCCGTCTTCGGGAAGTGCCTGCACCATCGACAGGGCGGAGTATCCCGTAAAAGTGCCGATTTCCAGAATCCGTTTCGGCTTGAGCATGGCAACAATCATCTCCAGAAACTTTCCCTGAACCTTTCCTGAAAGCATGTTAGGATAGTAGGTCTTCTGATGGGTTTCGCGGTTCAGGTCATATAATAAAGGTATTTCATCCGTAGTATGTGCTTCGATATATTCGTTCATCTCTTTGCTTAACATGACATCTGATTTTTAATGAATAATTTTTTAACTAAAAATCCAAATATTTTCAATTTCAGGCTTCCCGGTTCTCATAAATTAAGGTACTTTGTGCCTCCGGGTCAAAGATGACTGAGGCAACTTCCTGGATATCTTCTGCCGTGATGGCATCCACCAGTTTGAATACTTTTTCCGAGCTATTGACGCTGTCTTTGTAAAGAAAAGCCTTGGCCACATCCAGCATCTCATTCAACGGGACTTCATCATTCATGGCCACCTGACCTTTAAACTGCTGCTTGGCGCTTGCCAGCTGCAATGCCCCCAGTTTTCGTGTCCTGAGTTTACCCAGCTCGCGCTGCACGAGGTCCAGGCTCCTTTCCACATGCTTCTCGTCTGTTCCCAGGTAAACGCCAAAAAAACCCGTATCCGAATAGGTCTGTACCGTGGACTCGATGGTATACGCAAAGCCGTATTTTTCTCGGATACCCAGATTTAACCGGGAGTTCATTGCCGGGCCACCCAACAGATTGTTCAGCAGCAGCAACGTCATTTTTTTCGGGTGATTGAAAGGAAAAGCAATATTTCCAGTAAGGCAGTGCGACAAATAAGACTGTTTTTGAACGACTTTCCGTGCAGGCATATAACTCTCAAAAGAAGGCCTTAAAACCTCTTTTTTATTTTCAGGGATATCCTCGAAATGCTTTCTCACAAGCCGGACGAGCGTCTCAAAATCAATCTGTCCCACCGAGGAAATCACCATTTTTCTCGTATCGTAATTCCGGTTGACAAAACGAAAGATATCCTTCCGGGTAAATGACTCCACATGCGACCGGTCGCCCAGAATATTTCTTCCCAGCGGATGCCCGTCAAAAATCAAATTTTCAAAATCATCGAAAATCAGCTCTGCGGGATTGTCCTGATAAGAATTGATCTCATCCAGCACCACATCTTTCTCTTTCCGTATTTCCTTCTCGGGAAAGACGGAATGAAAAGCCACATCGGCAAAGATCTCGAGTGAACGCTCATAAAAGGGGCTCAGGAACGAAGCATAAATACAGGTTTCCTCCTTACTCGTGTAAGCATTCAGCTCCCCACCCACATTTTCAATCCGGCTGATAATATGATACGCTTTCCTCTTCCGGGTTCCTTTAAAGATCATGTGCTCAATAAAATGAGCCATGCCATTCTCCTGTTCCAGTTCGTCGCGCGAACCCGTATCCACCATGAGTCCGCAATGTGAAATCTGCCCGGGAATCTGCCGGTGAATGATCCTGATACCGTTTTTGAGCTGATAATACTGGTATGCCAACTTTTTTCCTTTCAACTATTTGAGGTGCAAAGATAAGACAAAGCCCGGGTTTGAAGAACAAGCCTGAAAACATTTACGAAAACCATTGCGGAAATACTATTTAGAATAAGTCTAAATGTTAAATATTGTAAATTTAGTATGCATGCGAACTAATTTTACTATATATTTGTATGCATGCGTAATAAAATTGATAAATACATGAAGCTGAACGAAACCATAGAATTTTATATAAGGACCACATCTTTAGCCCTTTCAAGAATGTATAATGTCATTGCAAATCAGTATGGTATTACACAGACAGTGGGCTACATCTTAACTTATGTGGAAAAAGAAGGAACGCCTTCTACCAGGCTGGCACAGCAGCTTGGGATGAAAAATTCAAGTCTGACCCGCCTGTTGAAAAAAATGGAAGATGACGGTTGTATCACCCGTGTGGTAGATCAAAATGACAAAAGGATCATCCGCATCTTTCTGACTCCGCAAGGCATTGAAAGGAGGAAAATTGCAAAGAGAAAAGTGCTGGAGTTTAACGAAAAGCTAATGGAAAAGGTCAGCAAGAGAGATCTGGATGCCTTTTTCAAAGTTTTCGAAGTCATTAAAGAACAGGTCGCTGATGAAATTACCGAAGCTACCAAAAAGATCTCTTTGAACTAATAAAATTTCATTAACCTAATCTGATATATTATGTTACGAAGAATTAAAAAAGTTGCGGTGTTGGGTTCCGGAGTCATGGGCTCGGGCATTGCCTGTCATTTTGCCAACGTAGGCATCGAGGTACTGCTCCTTGACATCGTTCCCCGTGAGCTTACCGAAGAGGAAAAAGCCAAAGGCCTGACACTGCAGGACAAAGCCGTCAGAAACCGGATTGTGGACAAATCCCTGCAAGCCGCACTGGTTTCAAAACCCGCTCCCATCTATAAAAAATCTTTTGCTAACCGCATCAAAACAGGAAATTTTGATGATGACCTTTCCAAAATTAAGGACTATGATTGGGTGATTGAAGTTGTAGTCGAAAGACTGGATATCAAACAACAGGTGTTTGAAAAAGTTGACAAACTGAGGAAACCGGGAACGCTGGTCACCTCCAATACCTCAGGCATCTCTATCGACCTCATGGCTGAAGGAAGAAGCGAAGATTTTAAAAAGAATTTCTGCGGGACACACTTCTTTAATCCCCCGCGTTACCTGCAATTATTTGAGATTATTCCGTCAAAATACACCGATCCCGATGTGCTGTCATTCCTCAGTGATTATGCAGCCCGATTCCTCGGTAAAACTCCGGTGCTTGCCAAAGACACGCCAGCTTTCATCGCCAATCGCATCGGCACTTTCTCCATCATGGAGTTATTTAATAATGTAAAGAAATACGACCTGACGATCCCGGAAATTGACAGGCTCACCGGACCCGTGATCGGCCGCGCCAAATCAGCTACCTTCCGTACGGCGGATGTGGTGGGTCTGGATACGCTGGTGCACGTGGCCAATTACATCCACGAGACCGTAAAGGACGAGCGCGTTGACGCCTTTAAAATTCCGGATTACCTTCAAAAGATGCTGGACAACAAATGGTTGGGGTCCAAAACAAAACAAGGCTTCTTCAAGAAAGTGGAAGAAGGCGGTGTAAAGAAATTTCTCAGCATCAATTTCGACACCCTGGAATATCAGGAAGAACCCAGACCCAAATTTTCCGTACTGGAAAAAACCAAACCCATCGACGATTTGCGCAAGCGCATGCCCGTATTACTGGCTGACGAAGGGAAAGCAGGTGCCTTTTATCGGGATGCTTTCTACAGCTTATTCCAATACAGCTCCAACCGTATTCCTGAGATCACAGGCGACATTTACAAGGTAGACGATGCCATGAATGCCGGTTTCGGATGGAAACTTGGTCCCTTCCAGACCTGGGATGCCGTAGGTGTTCCTGAAACAGTGAAAGCCATGGAAGAAGCCGGAAAGAAACCAGCAGCCTGGGTATACGATATGCTAAAAGCGGGCATCACCTCCTTCTATTCGGTGAAAGACGGATTCAAACAATATTACGATCTGGACACCAAAGCGTACAAAGTAGTGCCAGGGCAGGAAAACACGCTTTCGTTGGAAGTGTTACGCGACACAAAAGTCATCTGGGAAAACAAGGATGTCAGCATCTTTGATCTGGGCGACGGCGTTTTAAATGTGGAATTCCATTCCAAGATGAACACCATCGGGCAGGGAACGCTGGAAGGTTTGAATAAAGCCGTTGATATGGCTGAAGCGGAATACAAAGCGCTGGTCATTTCCAATGAAGGCGATAATTTCTCTGCCGGTGCCAACGTCGGGATGATTTATATGCTGGCCGTGGAACAGGAATGGGAAGACCTCAATATGGCCGTTCAGTGGTTCCAGAAGACTACTATGAGGCTGCGCTACTCTTCCATTCCTGTGATCGCCGCACCACACGGCATGGTCCTGGGCGGCGGATGCGAGGTGTGTATGCACAGCGATAAAGTCATTGCACACGCAGAAACCTACATGGGACTCGTGGAATTCGGCGTCGGGCTGATCCCCGGAGGTGGTGGAACCAAAGAGTTTGCCCTCCGCCTGGGTGACGAACTGAAGTCAGGAGACATCCGTACCAACGCATTCCTGAATCGCTATCTGAGCATCGGACAGGCAAAAGTTTCGACCTCTGCCTACGAAGCCTTCGATTTGGGTTACCTGCGTCCAGGTCTGGATGAAGTAATCGTTAGCCGGGCCCATCAACTGGCTTATGCCAAAAAGGTAGCACTGGAAATGGCTGACAAAGGATATTCTCAACCCGCACCCCGCAATGATGTCAAAGTACTGGGGAAAGAAGCCCTCGGAATGGTGTATGTCGGTTCCGACGGATTTAAAACAGGACACTACATGTCGGAACACGACGGCCTGATCGCTGAAAAGCTGGGCTGGGTATTGTCCGGAGGCGAAATTTCACAAGCACTGACAAAAGTTTCCGAGCAATATCTTCTCGATCTGGAAAGAAAAGCTTTCCTGGAACTCTGCATGCAGCGTAAAACGCTGGAACGGATGAATAGCCTCATCACCAAAGGTAAGATCCTGAGAAATTAATCATTGTTAAACCTGAAAAAAATAAGATCATGAATGCATATATTGTAGGAGGATATCGTTCGGCAGTAGGAAAAGCACCCCGCGGCTCGTTGCGTTTTACACGCCCTGATGACATCTCAGCTGTTGTCATCAGGCATCTGATGAATGACTTTCCCCAAATCGAAAAATCAGAAATTGACGACATCGTTGTCGGAAATGCTTTTCCGGAAGCCGAAACAGGAATGAACATGGGACGTCTGCTGTCACTGATGTCTATGGATTCCGTAGATGTACCGGGATCGACCATCAACCGCTTTTGTTCCTCAGGTATCGAATCTATCGCCATCGCTTCCGCAAAAATTTCGGCGGGAATCGCTGATATGATCATTGCCGGAGGCGCAGAAACCATGTCGATGATCAATATTGGTGGCTGGCGGCTGGTTCCCAACCCGGATGTAGCCAAAAGCAATCCCAATTGGTTCCTGAGTATGGGACTTACCTCCGAAATGGTGGCACGGGAATACAACCTCAAACGTGAAGATCTGGACGCATTTGCCGTTCAATCCAACGCCAAAGCCGTAAATGCCATCGACAAAGGGTATTTCAAAGATCAAATCACGCCTATCACTGTCAAAGAAAATTATTACGAAGATGGGAAAATGAAAACCAAAGAAACGGTTTTCGACATGGATGAAGGTCCCCGCAGGGGAACCACGCTGGAAGGACTGGCAAAACTCAGACCGGCATTTGCTGCCGACGGGCTTTCCACCGCCGGAAATTCATCCCAGATGTCCGATGGTGCCGCCTTCGTGCTGGTGGTTTCTGAAAAAGCGCTCAAACGCTACAATCTGAAACCCATTGCCCGTTTGGTGGATTACCAGGTGGCAGGGGTCGATCCTTACAAAATGGGCATCGGACCGGTAAAAGCCATTCCGAAAGTGTTGAAACATGCCGGCATGAAACTAGCAGATATTGATCTTATCGAGCTGAACGAAGCTTTTGCCACTCAGTCGATGGTCGTTGTGAAAGAACTCGGCATCAACCCGGACATCCTGAATGTGAACGGAGGGGCCATTGCTTTGGGTCACCCGTTAGGATGTACCGGAGCCAAGCTCACGGTTCAGATCCTGAACGAACTCAAACGCCGCAACAAGAAATATGGCATGGTCACTATGTGTATCGGTACCGGCCAGGGCGCTGCGGGAATTTTCGAAATGCTATCCTAGGTTTCCATCATTAACAAGAATTATTAACTTCAAAATATTACAACTATGCCAGACAAAGAAGCTTTAAAAGGCGGTGAATTTCTCATTAAAGAAACACAGGCGGCTGACATTTTCATCCCGGAAGAATTTGACGAAGAACAACGGATGATGGCCGGGACCTGTCGCGATTTTACTGAGACACAGGTCGTCCCAAATATTGAAAAACTGGAACATCATGACAATGAACTCCTTTCGAAACTGTTAAAAGACGCAGGAGAACTGGGATTGCTGGGCATTTCCCTACCTGAAGAATATGAAGGTTTCGGACAGAAATTCGTCACCACCATGCTCACGGTGGAAGAGATGGGGAAAGGTTTCAGCTATGCGGTGGCTTTTTCAGCACACACAGGCATCGGCACCTTGCCCATCCTATTTTTTGGAAATGAAGAACAAAAACAAAAATATCTGCCCAAGCTGGCTTCCGGGGAATATATCGGAGCCTATGCGTTGACAGAACCGGAGGCCGGTTCCGACCCCAACAGCGGCAAAACCAAAGCCGTTCTCAGTGATGATGGGAAATACTATACCGTCAACGGTGTGAAAATGTGGATCACCAACGGGGGCATTGCAGACATTTTTATTGTTTTTGCCAAGATCGGTGACGACAAAAACCTGAGTGCTTTTATCGTAGAACGCAACTCCGAAGGCCTGACCATCGGTGCCGAAGAAGACAAGATGGGAATTCGAGGGTCCTCAACCACGCAGGTGTTTTTCGACAATGTGAAAGTTCCTGCCGAAAATTTGTTGGGAGAACGCAACGGGGGGTTTAAGATCGCCCTTTACATCCTGAACCTGGGCCGTATCAAACTCGCCGGAGCCGCTATCGGTGCCTGCAAGGCCACCATCGATTTGAGTGTGCAATATGCCAACGAGCGGAAACAGTTCGGAACGTTCATTTCCAGCTTCGGTGCCATTAAACACAAACTGGCTGAAATGGTGATCCGCACCTTTGCTACCGAGTCGTTGACCTATCGCGCCAGCCAGAATATTGATGATGCTATCGATTCGCTGGTGGCCGCCGGAACGGATAAAGACCGCGCCAGTATCGAAGGACTGCGTCAGTATGGCATCGAGGCATCCATCGCCAAGGTCTTTGGATCCGAAACCCTGGATTTTGTTGTGGATGAAGGCGTTCAGATCCATGGTGGCATGGGCTATTCTGCCGAGACTGCAGTAGAACGTGCTTATCGCGATTCGAGGATCAACCGAATTTTCGAAGGTACCAACGAAATCAACCGCATGGTGGTGGTGGGTGAACTTCTGAAGAGAGGCATGAAAGGCGAGTTGGACCTGCTTGGTCCCGCCAAAGCCGTTGCAGCCGAACTCATGGGTATTCCCGATTTCGGAAGCACCACCGTTGACTATTTGGAAGAAAAGCACAAACTGATTGCGAACTTCAAGAAAGCCATCCTGATGGTTGCCGGTGCGGCCCTGCAGAAATTCACCACATCGCTTCAGGAACAACAGGAGATCATGATGAATGTGGCTGACATGCTGATGTACACCTATGCAGCAGAATCCACATTATTACGTGTTGAGAAACTGGGTGCCATGTACGACGAAACGAAACATGCCATTTATAAAGATATGCTGGATGTCATGCTCTATGACACGGCTGCCAGGATCAACAAGATTGGGGTGGATGCCGTAAACTCTTTCGCCGAAGGCGATGAACAAGCCGGTATGCTCATGGGTATGAAACGCTTTACCAAAGCAGCGCCTGTGAACGTTGTGACTGCCAGAAGAAGAATTGCCGATCAAATCATTGAAGCCGGCAAGTACTGTTTTTAGTTAGAACAATTGGGGGCGGGGTTCAAGCACCCTGCCCCTTTTTTGATGTCTCTGGATCGGATTTTTATCCGAAAAATGCCGGATCCTTTGAAGGATTATAACTCAAAATCAGTATCTTTATACTTAAATCAAAAACAAGTTGGGGGATGGGGAAACAAAAGGATTTCAGAAAATTAGCGAACAACGGATTTCTGCTGAAACTATTTTTTCTGCGCAAGATGCCCATGGGCATTCTCAGCGGAATGAAAGTGACGGCACTGGATGAAAATCATTGCAGCGTATCGGTACCGTATAATTATCTCACCAAAAATCCTTTTCAGTCGACATATTTTGCCGTTCAGAGTATGGCTGCCGAACTTTCTTCGGGGGCCATGGCCATTTCTGAAGTAATGCAGGCGTCCCGTCCCGTCTCGATGCTGGTGCTGGACATGAAAGCGGACTTCACAAAAAAAGCCCGGAGCAAAGTCGTTTTCACCTGTGAGAATGGAAAAGAGATTGCCGAAGCTGTTAAAAATGCAGTTTCCACGGGAGAAGGACAAACCGTTACCATCACCTCCGAAGGAATAGATGCTCAGGGCGACAAGGTCTCCAAGTTTCAGTTTACCTGGACTTTTAAAGCAAGGAGTTAACCACAGTCCGTTTTTTATTTTAGAATTTTCTCAATCGATTGAAATAACAACCTAAACTATTAACCATGAAACTGGAAAGAAACTTTGACATCCTCGACCAAAATGTGGTAGAACACAACCACGAAGCTGCCCTGTCTATCAAGAGAAACGGGATATGGGAAAATTTCAGCACCAACCAGTACAAAGAAAATGTGGACCTTTTCAGCTACGGTCTGCTGGCTTTAGGCTTTCAGAAAGGCGAAAAAATCCTGACCATCTCCAACAACCGCCCGGAATGGAATTTCGTGGATCTGGGGATGGGCCAGATCGGGGTGATCCATGTGCCGGTGTATCCCAACATCGGTGATGACGAAACACGTTACATCCTGGAACATTCGGACGCCCGGATCGTCATCGTCTCATCTAAAGAGTATTATAAGCGGATCAAGACACTGGCCGCCGACGTGCCAAAAATTGAAAAAATTTACACCTTCGATAAGGTGAAAGGAGCGCCGCACTGGACCGAGATCCAGGAAACCGGCAAAAAGGAACAGAAAAAATTTGAGCCGGAGCTCCCAAAAATCAAGGAAAGTATCTCAAAAGACGACCTGCTTTCCATCATTTACACTTCAGGCACCACAGGACGTTCCAAGGGCGTCATGCTCACGCATTTCAATTTCATGAGCAATGTAAAGGCCACACAACTGCTCCTGCCGGTGAATCCAAAAGAGCGATGGCTGAGCTTTTTGCCCATGTGTCATGTACTGGAACGGATGGTCAATTATTTGGTCCAGTCAATGGGATTGGATGTTTACTATGTGGAAAGCATCGACACGCTGGGTGAAAACCTGAATGAATGCCATCCGCATGGTTTTGCGTCAGTTCCGCGTGTTCTGGAGAAGCTCTATGATAAAATCACGTTAAAAGCCAAAGAGCTTCACGGCATCAAACGTTCGATCTTCGACTGGGCCGTTAACCTGGGGCTTCGTTATGAAGATGATCCTACAAAACGCAGTGGGTGGTACAATCTGCAGCTGTCGCTGGCCCGCAAACTGGTGTTCAGCAAATGGCATGAGGCGCTGGGCGGCAACCTGCGGGTAGTCATTTCCGGAGGAGCAGCCCTGCAACCCCGGCTGGCCAAGATTTTCAGTGCCGCCGGCCTTAAAGTGGCACAGGGTTACGGGCTCACGGAAACCTCACCTGTGATCTCCGTCAACTGGGATGACTATCCGCACATGCAGGCCGGAAGCGTAGGGCCGATCATTGAAGACGTAGAAGTTCAAATAGCGGAAGATGGTGAAATTCTGATGAAAGGCCCCAACCTGATGGTGGGTTATTACAAAGATCCCGAACGGACCAAAGAAGTCATTGATGAGGAAGGCTGGTTCCATACAGGAGACATCGGTAAAATCGAAAACGGGGTCCTGTGGATTACCGACCGGAAAAAAGAGATCTTCAAACTTTCAACCGGGAAGTATGTGGCACCGCAAATCGTGGAAAATCTCTTTAAAGAATCACCGCTAATAGAACAGATCCTGGTGGTGGGCGAGGGGGAAAAATTTGCTGCTGCCATTATCAGTCCTAACTTTCATTATTTGCATGGCTGGTGTTTTAAGAACAATATTAAGTTTGGTAACAACCAGGACCTGGTACATCATCCTAAGGTTCTGGAGCGTTATCAGGAAGAAGTAGATCGCATCAATCAGGGACTGGGGCACCACAGGCAGGTGAAGAAATTTGCCCTGACCTGCCGCGAATGGACCACGGAAACCGGTGAGCTCTCCCCCACCCTGAAATTAAAACGCAACTACCTGAAAAAACTTTACGGACTTAAACTGGATTATATATACGGTTATTCCGATGAATTCGGAGATCTCGAGCTACCGGAAAATGATAATTCAACAGACTAAAATCTCATTTTACTCCACGAGACAGGGGGATTTAGCAAACCAGATCCAGGCTTTTTTGGGGAGACTCAAATTTCAAAAACAATGTGCATTGAAATTTGTTAGTCGAACAAATCCCGATAGCGAAGCGTCATCGGGATAAATGGACCAGCACAATTTAGTTGAAATTATCTTTGAAAAAAAAGTTTCTCTTTCCGATATATCGAATTAGTGAAATAAGGCAGTTCATTTTTTAACTTTGCGGCCAAATTACAGCAAATGTCAAAGATCAGAGTTGCCATCAACGGTTTCGGCCGGATCGGGCGTATTACTTTCCGCAATATTCAAAAGAACAACAATATGGAGGTCGTGGCCATCAACGACCTCACCGATTCCGCTAACCTGGCCCATTTATTAAAATACGACTCCGTGCAGCGCGCTTTCGACGGTGTGGTGGAGCACAACGGAGGCCACATTTATGTCAACGGAAAGCAGGTCCTCACGTTACAGGAACCCGATCCGGGAAAACTTCCCTGGAAAGAGCTGGACATTGATGTGGTGATCGAATCCACAGGACAGTTCGTAGACCGGAAAGATGCCATCAAACATGTAGAGCTTTCGGGGGCTAAAAAAGTAATAATCTCTGCTCCTGCCAAAGGCGAACGCGACGATGTGAAATATGTGGTACTGGGCGTTAATGATGAGATCATCGACAAAAAGGATGTGATCATTTCCAACGCCTCCTGCACCACCAACAACGTGGCCCCACTCATTATGATTCTGGATGAATTGTGGGGCATCGACAAGGCTTTCATGACGACAGTACATTCCTACACGAAAGATCAGAATATTGTGGATGGCCCGCACCAGGACTGGCGCCGCGGACGTGCGGCAGCCTATTCCATCGTGCCTACAACCACCGGGGCTGCGAAAGCGGCCACCAAAATTTTCCCGCACCTGAAAAACAACCTGGGCGGCGCGGGAATCCGTGTCCCGGTCCCGGACGGATCGCTTACCGACCTGACCTGCACACTAAAAAAATCCACAAGTGTCGAAGCCATCAATGCAGCTTTTAAAGAAGCGGCCGAAGGCCGTTTGAAAGGAATCCTGCAATACACCGAAGACCCCATCGTTTCGGCAGACGTGATCGGGAATCCCCATTCAGCCATATTCGATGCCAACCTCACAGCAGTTTTGGGAGATAAAAACAAACTGGTGAAAGTGGTGGCCTGGTACGACAACGAAATGGGCTACTCAAGCCGCCTTGTAGAATTAATAGAAAAGTTTGTTTAGGAAATAATTGCTGGACTTCAGGACTTCAATCGCTGAATGGCTCCTATTCCACCTGAATGATATTGTTCTTGATGGCAAATTTTACCAGATCGACCGTGGTTTTCAACTCAATCTTCTTCATGATGTTGTTTTTGTGCGTTTCCACCGTGCGCACACTAATAAATAACTTCTCCGCAATCTGCCGGTTGGAGTAGCTTTCCGCGAAAAGTGTCAGCACTTCCAGCTCCCGGGCAGACAACAGTTTCATTTTGTTTTCCTTTTCCAGCGGCGCCACATTCTGATCCGAAAGATAGCTGTGCAGTAATATATCTGTGATGGAGCGGGCATAAAATTCATGCCCATTACGCAAAGTGTAAATGGCTTCCAGAACCTCTTCGCGGGTCGTATCATAAGCCAGGTGTCCTTTAGCTCCCGCTTTGATGGTTTTTAACAGGAAATTTTCATCATTAAACATCGAGAGGACCAACACTTTTGTCTTGGTGGTACTTTGTGTAAAAAGCCGAAGGGACTCCAGGTCCTTTACCTGAGGCGTATAAAATGAAACCAGCACGATGTGCACCGGTTTTTCACCATTGTACTTCTGCAGTTGTTCCAAACTTTCGAAACTTCCTGCAACTTCAATGTCATCTGTAGTACTAATTAATGCTCCCAATGCATCCGCTATGATTGGGTACTGACTTACCAGAGCAACAGATATCATCTTAACAGGCTTATTTACGCTTGCGAAGTTAAAAAATAATTGGGATTTAAAACGTTTTCTGAGCGCTTATCCAATCATATTACCTGTTAATTTGTTTAGCTATAAGCGAGATGGAATCACACCTTAGAGAAAGATAAGCTTTCTCCCATGAAGGAGTTCTTCAATTTCGGGAGGGGGTCCCAAAAACTGTTCACGAAAACGGTCCATCTCCCCTTTCGTCTGTTCGGACAAGAGCTCCGACATCTCTTCCATGACTTCTTCTCCGATGGCCATGGGCGGGGTATTCATGATCATACGGTTCCCGTCAAACTGGCCGATCAACTGATATTCCTTCATCTCATCAACCGGCTTATCTTTGAAAAAGCATTTGGAAAGCCAGTCATGTAGATTAAAATTAGCCAGGTCGATGGTGATCACCGGCCCTCCTTTTTCCTGGATGATCCGCTGGTAATATTCCTGCAGGTTTCTCATCGACTCTTCCGACATACCTTTTTGCATCTCCTGATAACAGTCGAGACACATGGCATATTCGAATAGCGTGGCGCTGTAATGGCTCTCGGAATAGTTCTTCATCGCCTTTTCGATAACATAGCGGGTACCGTCCTCCAACAAGTTCTTGCCGCAAACCACACAGGTGTCAAAAGGTTTACCTTCTCCGTCGGAGTAAAATTGCTCAGGGATGTCAATCATAAAATCGTCCATAGCGAATTGCAGTTTGAAACAGCCAATTTAAAGTGTAAAACAAACAATTTTTGATAGGGAACTTGTTTTCAATCCAAGAAGTTTTATTCACTGATGATCCGCACCAGCGCTCCGGTTGAAGGATCCAAAAGAACATGTGAATTTGTCATTGTCGCAGTGGCCACAACACCCAACTGCGGAACGGTAAAGATATCGGAATAAAAAGCATTACCCTGTACCACAACACTGACACTGGCTTTTACAGGAATGCGATAGAAAAGTTCATCAGGAGCTGCTGTGGTAGCACCAGCGATATTGTCCATATCGTTCACCGGAGTAACATTTAGCGTTATCGCTTCAGTATTTCCACCCTTGGCGATGTATTCCATCAGCGTCTTCGAAAGCCGTCCTTTTTCAGGGTCGAATTCGAAGTTTCGCACCACGGTAGTCCGTGTTTCCTTACCCAAAAACAGCGCCAGGTATTCGTCCTCAAGTTTCTTCAGCTGGTCATCCATATACTTGATGCCTTCTCCGTAGTTCACTTCCTGATAACCCGTCAAAAGATTATAACGGCTCGTACGGATCTTATGGATCAGCTGGGCGGCATCGTTGGCCTGATCTTCGGGGGAAAGGTTGATCCAGGAAGTCCTGAACTTAAATCGCTTGATGGTGACCGTGTCTATGGTCACTTTTCTGACCAGCGTATCCATCTGCTGAGCCCGACTGTACAGGGCTCCCATACTGAACTTTCCCGCATTGAGGTCATTGGAATAAACCAGAATCTGGCTGGAAGGCTGACCTGATATATCTTCCTTCTTGCCTTCAATTTTAAAGCCGTAGCCCATCAACGCACCCTCTCCATTCAGCTGAAAGCTTGCCACACGGGGGTTCTTGGAAGATCTCTCTCGAGGAAACTCGATATAATAAATGTGTGAGGGATCCGCCACGGAAACAGGCTCTACCTTTACAGCCAGGAGCTTGTAATAAGTTTGGTTACTCTTGATATAATTGTCAGTGCCAAGATACTTCTGCGTGTACTCAGCAAAGGGCCCCGGAACCTCCGTTATCTGTTCCAGCACCAGGTGTACTTTAAACACCGTTTTGGGAAGGGCATAATAAACTCCGGTAGAACCGGGAAGGAGTTTCTTGCCTGTGGCCTTTGTGACCAAATACTGTTGTTGCGCCCTCACCTGCCCAAAGGCGGTAAGAAGCGCAACTAACAATATCATATTCAGAAAATAATTTCTAGGCTTCATCTTTTCGTTTTGTTCTAAAGACCAAAACTACAAAAAACCTCTATTTAAGAAACAACAATTCCCTGAATTTTGGCAACGGCCATAATTCGTCATCTACCATCAGTTCAAGCTTATCGACATGTTTTCTGATCTTTTCGAAATAAGACAACACATTATCATGATAAGCCTTGGCTTGTTCAGGATAGGATTCAATCTTATTGGCCACTTTCCGTGCCTCAATCATCGCGTCCACATCATTCTGAATTACAGAGATATGCTCAGCAATCTCCTTAATGGCATTTAATTGATTGGCAGCCGCTTTTTTAAAAGCTTCACCATCCAGCACTTCCTTCAGCCCCTTCACATTATCGATCAACCTGTTTTGATAATGAATAGCGGTTGGCAGGATGTGGTTGATGGCCAAATCCCCCAGCACACGTCCTTCGATCTGAACTTTCTTGATATATTTTTCTAGTTTGGTTTCGTAACGGGCCAGCAATTCGGTCTTGTTCAACACTTCATTCTTTTCAAACAGATCAATGGTCTTTTGTGAAACGAAGGCCTGCAAAGCTTCCGGCGTGGAACGGTTGTTGGACAAACCACGTTTTTTGGCTTCAGCAACCCACTCGTCACTGTAAGAGTTTCCTTCGAAACGAATGTCCTTTGAAGATTTGATGTATTCCTGAACCACATTAAAGATGGCATCGGCTTTCTTCATACCTTTTTTTACCAGACCCTCTACCTCAGCTCTGAATTGTTTCATCTGCTCAGTAACGATGGTATTCAGCACAAACATCGGCTTGGCCGTATTTGCTGAAGAACCTACGGCACGGAATTCAAATTTATTGCCTGTGAAAGCAAAAGGGGAAGTCCGGTTTCTATCGGTATTGTCAAGCAAAATTTCAGGGATCTTAGGAATGTTAGAGATCACGTTGTTTCCGTTATGTCCATTGATGGCTCTGCGTTCCGGCATCTTTTCAATTTCATCAAGGGTGTCGGCGATTTCTTTTCCGAGGAAGATGGAAATGATGGCCGGAGGTGCTTCGTGAGCACCTAAACGCTGGTCATTTCCCTCTGAAGCCACACTGGCTCTCAGCAATTCTTCATAATCACGGATCCCCTTCACGATGACACTGAGCATGGCAATAAACCTGAAATTGTCTTCCGGGGTTTTACCGGGTGAAAGCAGGTTAATACCCGTGTCGGTGGCCATGGACCAGTTGTTGTGCTTTCCTGAACCGTTGATTCCGGCATAAGGTTTCTCGTACAGTAACACTCTGAAACTATGTTTGCGAGCTACATTTTCCAACAAGTGCATCAGCAGCTGGTTGTGATCAACAGCTACGTTTACTTCTTCGAAAACAGGAGCACATTCAAACTGACTGGGAGCCACCTCATTGTGACGTGTTTTCAAAGGAATTCCCAGTTTATGACTTTCGATTTCCAGATCCTGCATGAAGGCCAGAGCCCGCGGATGGATCGCACCAAAATAATGGTCGGAAAGCTGCTGATCTTTGGCAGAAGCGTGTCCGAAGACCGTTTTTCCCATCAGCACCATATCAGGGCGGGCACTGTACATGGCTTCATCCACCAGGAAATATTCCTGTTCCCAACCCAGGGTGGGATATACTTTCGAAACATCCTCGTTGAACAAACGAACCATGTCGGTGGCAGCTGCATCCAGTGCAGAAACAGATTTCAGCAACGGTGTTTTATAGTCCAGTGATTCACCGGTGTAGGATATAAAAATCGTAGGGATACACAGGGTCTTATCGATGATAAAAGCCGGTGATGTCGGATCCCAGGCGGTATAACCGCGGGCTTCGAATGTAGAGCGGATTCCGCCACTCGGAAAGCTGGAAGCATCGGGTTCTTGTTGGATTAATTCTTTTCCACTAAAATTCTCAAGAGCTTGACCTTGGGGAGTCGGGCTGATAAATGCGTCGTGTTTTTCAGCCGTGGCTCCCGTTAAGGGATGGAACCAGTGCGTATAATGCGTGGCTCCCTTACTTAACGCCCATGCCTTAATGGCTGATGCAACCTGATCGGTAACCTTCCGTTCCACACGGTATCCGGTTTCGATGGCTTGCCTTACAGCATTGAAAGCCTCTTCAGTTAAATACTCTTTCATAACACTTTGATTAAAGGTCATAGAACCGAAATAATCAGAGGCTTTCGCTGAGGGGTAATGGACATCTTTTGGCTGGCGGTCCATCGCTTTTTCCAATGCAATAAATCTAATACTTGTCATGGCGTTTAATGAATTTAATTATAACTATGTTTAACTCTGAGAATCATCAATCCAATAAATGTAAATAATCCGTTGATAAGTAATATCTCGAACCCCGTTTTGTAACCGTCGAAAACAAACTGTAAGAACCGGCTGAAAAAATAAGCCATGAACGGGGATGCTACCGCAACCACAGGAACCCACTTATCCCGAATTTGAAATCTTGTAAAAAGGCCAAAACCAAACAATCCCAACAGGGGGCCGTATGTATATCCGGCAAATGTAAACAACGCAGCAATGATCGCCTGGTCATTTATGACCTTGAATATCAGGATTACAAATATAATGGCAAACATCATAAAAAAATGCACATATTGCCGCTTCCTTTTTAACTTTTCTTGATCGTCTGCATGCTTTTTGTCCAATTCCAGTATATCAATCGATAGCGAAGTGGTCAGTGCTGTGAGGGCACTATCGGCACTGGAGTAAGCCGCAGCGATCAATCCGATGAAAAAAATGACCCCACCGGCCATTCCCAGATGGTGAAGTGCTATATCCGGGAACAAATTATCAGAGGATGCCGGCAAATGCATGTTGATATGAGCGGCATAAATAAACAAAACGGCTCCCAGGAAAAGGAAAATCAGGTTGACCGGTACCAGGATGAGACTCAACAACGTCATATTCTTCTGAGCGTCTTTCAAATTACGGCAGCTCAGGTTTTTCTGCATCATATCCTGATCGAGACCCGTCATGGCAATGGTAATAAAAGCACCGCTGACAAACAACTTCAGGAAATTTTCAGAGCTTTTCACGTGGGTTACAAGTATCTTGGAGTATCCTGAAGACCAAACGGTTTTCCACATTTCGCTGAAACTGCTGTGCATCAAATGAATGAGCATGCCTACCGTGATGATCACGGACAACAACATAAAAGTAGTCTGGAGAATATCGGTCCAGACAATGGTTTTGATCCCCCCTTTCAAGGTATAGAGATGTATCAACGCCAGAAACAACACCACCGTTACCCAGAAAGGAATCCCGAAATGATTAAAGACAAATATCTGAAGTACTTCCACCACCAGAAACATGCGGAAAGCAGCACCGATAATTCTGGAAATCAAAAAGAAAACGGATCCCGTTTTGTAGGAACTCCGCCCAAAGCGACCGCCGAGATAAGTATAAATGGAAGTCAGGTTCAACTTATAATATACCGGCAGCAAAACAGTACTCACCACTGCATACCCGGCAATATATCCCAGCACGATCACAAAATAAGTGAAATGCGTGGACCCCACCCATCCGGGTACCGATATGAAAGTCACGCCGGAAAGCGACGCGCCGATCATGCCATAGGCTACCACCATCCAGGGGGACTTCCGGTTCCCTATAAAAAAACTCTGGTTATCCGCCTTCCGGGATGTGATCCAGGAAATAAAAAAAATCAGTCCCGTATAGACCAAAAAAGTAATAAATATAATCTGTGGGGTCATAAGCTAAATCTGCGTTTTCCGCATCATCCGGGAGAAATCCAGCAAGTCGCGGGTATGCAGATCCACCAGATATTCCGGTACATCCTCATCCCCGACAAGAACATTGTACATTCCGGAATTTCTTCCGAATTTCATGTCGCTTTCCGTGTCTCCCACCATGATACTTTTTCGAAAATCAATTTCCGGAAAGTCCTTTTTCGCCTGCCGGGCCATAAAAGTTCCCGGCTTCCGGCAATGTCGCTTTTCGGAAGCCAGTTCCGTGCAATAGTAAATAGCGTCCAGCCTGCCTCCTGCCCTGACGATTTCTGCTTTCATATAACGATGGATGTTTTCCAGATCGTTTTCGGCCATCAGACCTTTCCCAACGCCTTGCTGGTTGGTGACCACGATGATTCTGCCGAAAGTAGCGGCAAATACCATCATACTTTCCAAAACCCCTGGCAGAAAATGAAATCCTTCCGGTTTCTGAATATAATCACCGTAAATGCGCTCGTTGAGCACTCCGTCCCTGTCGAGAAACAAAGTCCATTCTGTGTTGATATTTTTCAAAAAATCTGTCATTCGCTAGGGGCGAAAAAGGGTATTTTCTATTTTTTCGCAAAGAATATGTCCGATCATGATGTGCGATTCCTGAATACGCGCAGTATTATCCGAAGGAACCCGGATACAGATATCACTCATCTTATTCAGTTCACCACCATGGCTACCTGTCAGCGAAATAATCACCATATCCAACTCACGGGCTTTTTTAACGGCTTCCACCACATTTTTAGAATTTCCGGAAGTGCTCAGCGCAATCAGAATATCGCCCTTCCTTCCAGCTGCTTCTATCATCCGACTGAAAATCTTATCATAATCATAGTCGTTGGCCACTGCAGTGAGATAAGAAGTGTTCACATGCAACGCTTCCGCGTAGAGTGGCCTACGGTCAATCTGGAACCTTCCGGAAAGTTCGGCGGCAATATGCTGGGCGTCCCCTGCACTTCCCCCATTGCCACACAACAAAATCTTCCCGTCTTGTTCAAAACATTCGATGCAATATTCAGCAGCTGAGCGAATATGTTCCAGCACTTTCTGATCATCCAAAATTGCCTGCTTTACCTTAATCGACTCTTTGATTGCTTTTTTAATGGCTTCCATGAAATACTCTTTTTGATTTGCAATGATACCGAATAAAATTCAAAATTAATGATTTCATTTCTTTTAAGAAATCATATAAATTCTACATGATGCAAGTTAACCGCAACAAGAATATGTTGCGGGGATAAACCGCCAGGCGGTTAGAAAATAACAAAAAAATAGTTGCGAAATCCTGCGCCCGGATGATAACCCTTAGTCACACATAATTTCTGTGGCATAATTTTCCCAGCTCATTTCTTTGGAAGTGGCAGCCACATTTTCTCTTTCAATGGGGTGATCTATGGCTTTAATCATGACCTCCGCCATGGAATCAATATTTTCAGGTTCAGCCAGATAACCATTGAAACCGTCCTTTACGGTTTCCGAGAAATGCCCGACTTTCGTCGCCAGGATGGGAAGTTTAAAATTGTATGCGATGGATTCGATGCCGGAAGGGGTGGCTGTCAGATAATACAACATGATGTTGTCGCTGACCTGGAAATATTTGTAGACATCTTCGTTGGGGACGAAGTCGTTGTTCACCACCACCTGGTCTTTCAACCCGAGTTCGTCGATCAACTCGAGCGGTTGGTAATTCCGTTCATCATCCTGTTTTTTCAATAATATTTTCTTGGCAAAACCGAAGACAGCATTTTTGATCCGGGTGGATAATTTACTGCTGTCGAGTGTATTCCAGAATGACTCTCCCACAATCAGCAGGGAAACATCGTCACGCTGGGCAGCCACTTTATGAAATGCCCTGATGACATTGTGCAACCCTTTGTATTTTCTGATAAAACCGAAATAGAGAAACACATGTTTGTTCAAGCCCATTTCTATTTTGGCTTTTTCCACATCATAATCCGGATGCGGTGCGAACATATCATAAACAGGATGGTATAACTTCAGTACCTTGGTGGCCTTCCACGTATAACGTTGTCCCGGTTCCAGTACTTCGAAATTTCTTTTCGGGAACAGTTGTTTCAGCTCGTTTACGGTCTTAAAAGCATGGGTAACAAAGGCATCCGGAAAACGAAGGGCAAATTTGGTAAAGATCTTGTCCAGCTTGCTCCCTTCCTTTTGGATGACGAAATGCAAATCGAAGAGAACCTTGATATCTTTATTTTTCCTCAGCTTGTAAGCAATGTATCCCAACGGCAATCCCTGGATAGAAATCGCCCACTGGAAAATAACCTTGTCCGGTTTCAGGTTTTCGATGAGCTTTACCGTTGAACTCCAGCTGAAAGGGTTGTTGTAATTGGTGATGTAATGCACCTTGATGTCTGTCCCGGCAAGTTGGTCCTTTTTGCTTTTACGGTCCACAAAATCGCGGGGAATGATGGCCGGATACTGTTGTGTCCAGGAAACAATGTAAACTTCCACATCCTCCAGCTTATCAAAAGCCTTCGCCAGCGATGTATTGTAATTAGCAATTCCCCCTTTGAATAAAGGCCCGGGGCCAAAGCAAACAATGGTTTTTTTCATCCCAAATTATTTTATCTCTGCAGCCCGAATTAAAGCCTCTTCAGTGCGGCTTCATAAACTCTGCGCATACCCTCTTCCAAAGAAATCTTCGGCGTCCAGCCGAATTTTTCTTTCACCAATGTGGGATCACCATAGCGCGACTGAACACCTACCGGCTTATCAAGTAAAGGTTTTATGGTGGGGTGATAACCGGCAAAAGAAGTAAATACGTCAATCAGTTCCAGGAAAGAAGTGAGTTTTCCTGAACCGATGTTATAAGCGGAACCGTCGTTGACACGGTCCATCAAAATAGCGATGAAATCCAGAATATCGTCGATATGGACGAAATCACGGCCCTGTTTTCCACTGCCCCAGACCTCGAAAGGATTTTCTTTCTTAGCAGCACGAGCGGCAATGGCAGGAACGGGATAAGAAGTCTCCTGATCTTCTCCGTAACCTGAGAACGGCCTGATGCAGACAATGGAAATACCGTAATATTTAGCAGCGATCTGTGCCAAAAATTCTCCGGTCAGCTTGGTCCAGCCGTAAGTCATGTCCGGTGTGCCCAGGTTTTTGTTAAAGTCGATGTCGCCTTCTTTCAGGGCCAGTGCACCTTCCACATTCTGCAGGCTGGTGGGATAAGCGGCGCTGGAACTGGGATAAAGCACACGATTTGGTTTATGACGGGTGATCCAGTAAAAGAATTCCGAATCGATACTCAGGTCCAGACCTACCATCATCGGGTCACCATCAATTTTCATCCGTCCCCCCACGATGGCAGCAAAGTGATAGACATCGCTAAAATGATCGAAATCCAGATTGTAAGTTTCCTGGATGTATCTTGGATTTTTTCTCTGGTTGAAAAGGAAATCACGGAAATCGCCCTTCCAGAAATAAACCCTTCCTTCTTCCCCAATCACTTCCACGTCTTTGAACATCCGGGAGGTAAAATTTTCAAGCCATTCCTGGGGATGTCTTCCTATGGAAAGATCATCTACCACAAAAATCGTATCGTTCGTGGTCTTCAACAGGCGTTTCACCATATTTCTTCCCACAAAACCGCATCCGCCGGAAACCAGGTGTATTTTCATACGAATAAAATTTTGTTTTTAAAAGTTGTATGTAACTTACCATTCAATTTTTATTCATGATCTATGTCCAATTTTTGAATAAAAATTGAATGGACGTTTCATTTTTCTATTTTAAAGTTGATATATCGTTTAATCTGATGTTTGTTTGCATTTTCAGAACCGCGTGAGATCATTTCTCCCAGGAAACCGGCCACAAACAACTGGGTACCCAGAATCATGGCCAAAAGTCCGAAGTAAAACAGCGGTCGCTCCGTCATATGGTAAGCTTCCAGAAATATTTTCGCGTAAGCAAGATATCCGGCGATACCGAATCCGATCAAAAACAACAAAGAGCCCATGGCACCAAAGAAATGCATGGGTCGCTGGATAAAACGCGAGGTAAAAGTAATGGTCAGCAGGTCGAGATAACCTTTCACAAAACGATCGGCACCGAATTTGGTTATGCCATACTTTCTTTTGCGGTGTTGCACCACTTTTTCGCCGATGTTTTTAAATCCGGCCCATTTGGCAATCACCGGAATATACCGGTGCATTTCACCGTATACCTCGATGGATTTTACCACATCACTGCGATACGCTTTCAGGCCGCAGTTAAAATCGTGGAGTTTGATTCCGGACAACAGCCGGGTGGTGAAGTTGAAAAATTTGGAAGGGATGGTTTTCGAGATGGGGTCGTGGCGTTTTTTCTTCCAGCCCGATACCATATCGTATCCGCCCTCCTTCACCATCTTATAAAGTTCTGGAATTTCATCAGGACTGTCCTGCATGTCGGCGTCCATAGTAATGACAACCTCACCGGAAACCATTTTGAATCCTTCGTGCAATGCGGCCGATTTTCCATAGTTTCTCAAAAACCGGATGCCTTTAATGTTCGGCTCATCGGCGGCAAAACCTTCAATCAGTTCCCACGAATGATCGGAGGAGCCGTCATCGACATATACAATTTCAAAAGCAAAATGATTGGACTTTAGCACACGTAAAATCCAATCATTCAACTCTTTTAATGATTCATCTTCGTTATATAACGGAACTACAACCGAAATATCCATGGCTTATTTTTTCCTACGCGATGGTCTTGTCTTCGCGTTTGGCAAAAATAGCAATAATCAGTGAAAAAACAGTACCGATAATAACGTTTCCAATAAATTGCATGATGGCGCTCATCACCGGGTTGGTAAAGGCTTTTACCATGCTGAGTGCTTTATCCAGGTCTGCATCGCTGATGTTGGGATTCTTTGCAAGGATTTTGTTTTCGGCTTCGGTCAAGGCTCTGGTAATAGCCCCAGTGTCGATATATTTCATATAGAAAAAGGTGAAAATACCTACCAGGATAGCGGTAAAAAGAGCTATCCAAAAACCGGTCCCGAAGGCTTTTCCGTAAGTCATCACGCCGCCCAGCTGGCGATCTCGGATATTAGTAACGCCCCAAAACATCATTCCGATGTAAATTACCAGGCTGACCCAACGTACAGGAGACTTGTCTGCTACGCCGGCCAGAAACAGGATTAAGGTAAAGACGATCAGTGCCAATCCAGTAAGGAGGCCAAATTGCATAGAAAATGAGAAAGTTGATTTCTGTTCCATAATAAAAAGGCTTTAATGAATTATTTCGTAAATATAAAAATAAAACCTTTGACGCTTGAAAAACATTTGTAATTTTGCAGCGGGTAAGTCTTATACGACCAGCTCCTGCTGAATTCCCCCAGGCCCGGAAGGGAGCAAGGGTAGGCGGTTGTAGCGGTGCGATATAAGTAGCTTACCCTTTTTTTATTTACAATAGTCAAACGATTGCCAGACAGTGGTCAGACAATGGTCAGACAATGGTCAAATTAAAAATGTGACACAGTGACGCGGTGACTGAGTGACGATTGTAAATGAACGACAGTCAAAGTGCCGGAAGACTTAAGT
>CAYWBO010000006.1:0-11118 GCA_964456625.1 uncultured Lentimicrobiaceae bacterium
ATTCAACTGGGGCCATCCATTCTTGTTTTTCCTGAATTATGCCATAGCTGTTATGCCTGCTCTGAATTGTGCCCCACGGATGCCCTGCCTATGATTTCAAAAAAAACCGGAACACTCAGAGATTATCAGGTGGGCAACCTTCATTTTGTAGAAAGCCGCCTTGATATTGGCGAGGAACAAGCGGTTCCAACCATATCAAAAACCAGGAAATACGTTGCCGGTAAATACAACAATGTCAGCATCGCGATCTTCGACGCGCCTCCCGGCACATCCTGCCCGGTGATGGAAGCAGTCAAAAACGTAGATTTTGTGATATTGGTTACTGAGCCTACGCCTTTTGGACTGCATGATTTAAGGCTGTCTGTGGAAACCCTGCGGACTCTGAAAAAACCATTCGGGGTCGTGATAAACCGTTCTGGGATAGGTAATGATGATGTTCTTTATTACTGCCAAAAAGAAGACATCCCCGTTCTGGCAAAAATTCCCAACAGTCGCAAAATAGCTGAATTATATTCATCCGGAAATCTGATTTATAAGGAGATGCCGGAAATTAAAACTTCTTTACAAACTATTTTTGATTTTATTATCCAATTTGCAGAAGGAGGCATTGCATGAAAGAAATTGTGGTAATTTCAGGCAAGGGCGGAACAGGAAAAACATCTATTACCGCTTCTTTTGCAGTATTTGGCGGTTCTGATGTTATTGTGGCAGATTGTGATGTAGATGCTGCCGATATGCATTTGCTGATGCAGCCTGATTTTGATTTCTCAGAAGATTTTTACAGCGGACAGTTGGCTTATATCGACCCGGATAATTGTATTCATTGCGACAAGTGTGCTCAGGTTTGCCGGTTTGAGGCTATAACAGTAAAAAACGGGCGATATGTAGTTGATCCGTTGAGTTGCGAAGGTTGCGGATATTGTGCCAGGGTTTGCCCAACCGAAACTATTATTAACAAGGAGCGCCTGGCAGGACAATGGTATTTTTCGAATATTAAAACAGAAAGCATCATGGTTCATGCCAGGCTTGATATTGGAGCTGACAATTCGGGGAAGCTTGTGGCAAAAGTTAAAAATGAAGCCAGGGAAATAGCCGAAGAAGAACGGAAAAGTTTTGTCCTTGTTGATGGTTCTCCTGGTGTGGGCTGTCCTGTAGCATCTTCCCTGACGGGAGCAAATTTTGTTGTATTGGTAACTGAGCCGTCCGTTTCAGGGCTACATGATTTGAAGCGAGTTTATGAACTCGTAAAAAAATTCAGGATCAAAGCCGGTTGCATCATTAATAAAGCTGATATAAATCCCGGAAAAAGTGCTGAAATTTTGCAATTCTTACAAGATGAGGATATTGAATTATTGGCAGAATTGCCTTATAATGAAGATTTTACGAAGGCTATGACTCAAGGGTTAACCATTGCAGAATACGATAATAGGGACTTAAAAAACATCCTGTTACATGGTTGGAGAAAAATTAAAGAGTTACTAAACAATTAAAACATTTATCATGAAAATAGCATTTACAGCAAAAGGTCCGGGATGGGACTCAATGATGGATCCACGGTTTGGAAGAGCACCATTTATTGTAATTTACGATGAAAGAAATCAAACGCTTATATATTTTGATAATAGTCAATCCGTAAATGATGCACATGGAGCAGGAACAGCAATGGTTCAGAAAATATTTGACCTTAAACCGGATATTATTATTACTGGGAACGGTCCGGGAACTAATTCAGCTCATGCGCTGGAACAGTTATCGGTAAAAATTTTTGTGGACGTATATGAAATGACTGTTAAACAAGCTTATGAACTTTTTAAAAGCGGGAAACTTAAAGAACTATAATTTCAAAATATTTGAATAGGAATAAATATAATGAATCAATTATGGTTTTAACAATTTTGTTTTAATTTGATGACGATGACTCAACAAGATGTTTTTAAGGAAGTTTCAAAAGTCGAACACCCAGCTATCAATTACTCACTGGTAAAGTTAGGGATAATAGCTGATGTTAAATTGACAAACAACAGGGCTGTAGTGGTTTTTGCGTTTCCCTTTCCAAATATCCCTATTGCCAATGAATTGATAAATTCGGTTTCGAATCCTTTACAAAATATAGGATTAAAATTTGAATATTCTGTCAGAATAATGACAGATGAGGAGAGAAACCGATTTTTAGAATTGGAAAATGAAGCGTGGAAAGGTTGAAAATAACAATAAGTTAAATTAATGCGGAGAATACTTGTCTGGATAGTAATGATTTTTGGGGGTGCTGCTATTAGCCTGTACCTCGATCCTATTTTATTTGTAAATGTAAAGACAGGCTTTATCTTTCATATTATCAGTATTTTCATTGGTTTGTTAATATTGGTTTTAGTTCTGAAAATAAGTAAAAATACAGGTAGAACTCTGGCAAAATATGGACGCAAGGGAAATTTGAAAAGGATGGAAACAAATGTTTTGGTTCATCAGGGCGCTTATAAATATATGAGACATCCGATGCATTTGGGTTTACTTCTTTTCCCTCTGAGTTTTGCCTTTTTAATAGGTTCGCCATCGTTTATTCTTATTCTGGCTCCAATCGAAATTATTTTTATGCTGGTAATGATAAAATTTGTGGAAGAACCTGAAACCATCAAAAAGTTTGGTAAAGAATATCTAGAGTATAAAAATCAATTGCCATGGTTTTGTTTTAAAATTGACTGTTTGAAAGAACTGTTTAAAGCAGAAAAATAACAAACTTCAGAATTTATATGATGAAAAAATTAATAATAAGTTTCTTATATATTTTTTTGAAACTGGTTGTTTAAAAATGGGTAAAACACAGAATGCATTTTTGGGGCCTGGCATCTGGCAATTTCTTTATAAAAATAAGAGATCGGTATCGGCGTCTGATTTTTATTAGATGAACGGGGAATATATGATTCTTGTCTATAATCTTTCACCTAAATTTTGCAAGGTATTTTTATGAAGTAATACAACCGGCTTGAGAGCCCGTTTGTTAATTTGGCTCGTGAGACCCGGCATTAGGAAAGTGCCGGGTTTTTTTGTTGATCTCTTCCTTCCCGGGATTCAGGGATTTACAAATAAATTAAAAGTGAATTTATTAACAGGATTTCAGATTTGAATTCTGTGTTTTTAATGTAAAAAGAATCAGTATAAATTACTGAAGAATAACAAACTATTCTGTTTCATTTTTAGTAAAAATTATTGTTTTTAACTATCTTTGAAGGGAGCCGGTAAAATTCGGTCTCAAGTTGTTTTTAAATAACCCAAAAAACTAGGACAATGAAATCAGCAAATTACAATCCTTTTCACGTTGCGCAGGGTCAGTTTGATCGCGCGGCGGATTTACTTGGTTTAGATGAAGCAACCAGGGAATTATTAAGGAATCCAGTCAGAGAATTCCATTTTCTCATCCCTGTGAAAATGGATGATGGAAAAGTGAAAGTCTTTAAAGGATACCGTATCCAGCATAACGATGCCCGGGGGCCGGCTAAAGGCGGCCTGAGGTTTCACCCTCAGGAAACGGTGGACACTGTTCGGGCGCTTTCCATGTGGATGACGTGGAAGACAGCGGTTGCCGATATTCCGCTGGGCGGGGGAAAAGGCGGTGTGGTCTGTGATCCTCATAATCTGAGTTCTGATGAGCAGGAACGACTTTGCCGGGGCTGGATCCGTCAGGTTTATAAAAATATTGGCCCGAATATGGATATTCCGGCACCGGATGTCATGACCAACGCCCAGCATATGTTGTGGATGCTGGATGAATACGAAGTTCTAGTCGGTGCCCGGTACCCGGGTGCGATCACCGGAAAACCGGTGGGCATGGGAGGCTCGCTGGGAAGAACGGAGGCAACGGGTTATGGTGCCATTATCACACTTCGTGAAGCACTTAAAGAACTAAATATGATGCCGGATGAGACAACAGCCAGTGTTCAGGGATTTGGAAATGTGGCTCAGTATGCCATTGAACTATATCTGCAACTTGGAGGAAAGGTTATTTGTGTCTCGGCATGGGACCAGAAAGATCAGACTTCCTATGCGTTTGTGAAAGAAGAAGGAATCAATCTTGAAGAATTGAGAAATATATCCAATTCTTTCGGCGGTATTGACAAAGAAAAAGCGGCTGAGTTGGGCTACGCTGTGATTCCGGGTGAAAAATGGCTGGAGCAGGAAGTAGATATTCTGATTCCCGCCGCGCTGGAGAATCAAATTAATGAAGAGAATGTCAATAAGATCAGCAAAAGGGTTAAAATTATTGTGGAAGGAGCCAACGGGCCAACCACACCCGAAGCATCTTCCGTCCTGGAGAAAAACGGTGTTTTTATTATCCCCGACTTTTTGGCGAATGCAGGCGGTGTGACCTGTAGCTATTTTGAACAGGTTCAAAGCAACATGAATTATTTCTGGACAAAGGAAGAGGTGCTGAGTAAACTGGACACCAAGATGACAAACGCCTTTTTGTCGGTAAGCAATTTCGCTGCGGCAAACAAATTATCCATGCGAAGCGCTGCCTATGCCATTTCCGTGGACAGGGTGGCTCGTGCCTGTCATGACAGAGGCTGGGTGTAAATCTTCATTTTCGATGCGTAAAATCTAATGGTAGTTTCCGATCGTCGGGAGCCGTCATTCAAATTGCATAACATGGAAAAATATTCAGAATTTCTGTTGCCTTTTAAAAGAAGTTCGTTCTACAATGAAGAGAACAAACTCACGTACATCGGTGCAGGAGAAATTGGAGGAAAAGCAAGCGGGTTGATGCTGATCAATGAAATTCTGAGAAAAAGTTTTGATAAATCTGAATTCAGTGAATTTGATGTCGTTGTTCCCAATTTATGCGTTATCAGGACCGGTGTTTTTGAGGCGTTCATGAAGCGGAATAACTTATATGAGATTGCTCTTTCCGACCTTCCCGACGACAGAATGGCTCACGCGTTTCAAAAAGCGGAACTTCCCTTTGAAATCCTGGGCGACTTAAGATCTCTGATTTCACAGGTGCGTCTGCCTTTGGCAATACGTTCATCCAGTTTATTGGAAGATGTCCGTGAGCGACCTTTTGCCGGTATTTACGAAACAAAAATGATCCCGAACAATCAGCCTGATGTTGCAGCCCGTTTCGGAAAACTGGTCGAAGCCATTAAGTTTGTGTATGCTTCCACATTTTTTAAGGCAGCCAAAGATTACATGAACGCCATTCCGGAACTTTCAACCAAGGATGAAAAAATGGCGGTAATTATTCAGGAAGTGGTGGGTTTACCCCATGAGGAGGTTTTCTATCCGGATATTTCGGGGGTTGCAAGGTCGCATAATTATTATTCCTTTGGAAACAACAAGCCCGAGGATGGAGTAGTGAATCTTGCACTGGGACTGGGAAAGACTGTTGTAGAAAATGAGCCTACGTGGTTTTTTGCCCCCACGGCACCCACCGTTTTCCCGCCGTTTAAGGATGTTTCGGACATGTTAAAAAGCACGCAAGTCAGATTCTGGGCCGTAAATATGTCGGGGAATATCGAGTACAATCCTGTAAAAGAAACCGAATTCCTGGTGAATGAAGACATTTATTTCGCCGAAAAACAAGGCGTCCTCAAATATCTTGTTTCAACGTACGATGAAAACTCAGGTTCTGTTATTACCGGTGCCGGGAAGCCGGGCCCCAGAATTCTTACTTTTTCTCCGCTTCTGAGGCTGGGAGAAATTCGTTTGCCGGAACTGCTGATACATTTGTTGAAAATCAGTGAGGAAATCATGAAGAATCCGGTAGAAATTGAATTTGCCATGACCCTCGGAGAAGACAACCGGGCACGGTTTGGATTTCTTCAGGTGAGGCCCATGAATATTTCCAATGAGAAAGTGTCGGTGTCAACGGAAGATTTAATCAGTACTGATAACCTTTGTTCTTCGAACATGATACTCGGCAACGGAACCAACAACGAGATCATGGATATTGTTTATTTGAAGCATTCGGAATTTAATCCTTCGGTTGCCTACCAGGTTTCTGCCGAAATAGAGTCATTAAATCAACAATACATAAAAGAAAACAAAAATTACCTGCTGATAGGTCACGGCCGGTGGGGAACTTCCGATACCTGGGCAGGAATTCCCGTTACTTTCGGCCAGGTTTCGCAGGCAGCGGTGATTGTGGAGGCATTGGTGCACGGCATGAATTCTGAGCTGAGCCAGGGTTCGCATTTCTTTCACAACCTGATGGCTTTTAACGTATTGTATTTTTCAGTACCTTCATCAGGACAATATTCGATGGACTGGGAATGGCTGAAACAATTAAAGCCGTCATATGAAACAGAGCATATTGCCCTGGTGAAATTGCAGCATCCTTTAACTATTAAAGTGGATGGAGAAAGCGGAAAGGGATTCATAAAAAGAAACTAACGCTATGCAGGAAAAATTAATCCAACAGATTTTTGATGAACTGAAAGAACGGGCAAAAGAATTAAGCTGCTTGTATAATGTTCAGGAAATACTTCATGACGAAGAAAAGCTGACGGGTGAAGTGATACAGAAAGTCGTCGATACGATTCCTCCCGGTTTTCAATATCCCGATATTACTATTTGCCGGATAGTATGTCCCATCGGAACATTTCAATCTCCACATTTTAAGGAGACCCAATGGGAAATAAAAGTGGATATTCTTTTAAAAAATACAATGATCGGGAACATCAGTGTTTTTTATACAAAGGAAATGCCTGTTTTCGATGAAGGTCCTTTTTTGAAAGAAGAGCGGAGGCTGCTTAAAAGCATCGCGGAAAGAATCGGCCTGCAGGTTTATCACGAGCAGCTGCAATCCACATCGCAGCTGAAAAATGGTTCCGGTTATAAAGCAGAATGGGAAATTGTTTTGGATATGCTTGCTCAGACAAACCCGAAATTGCTGGTCAAACTTTCCCGGAAAATGGTAAATCATTTATACTGGATCGGGATACCCGAAGCCGAAAAACTGGTGGATGAATTCAATCCGATTATGAGTAACAGCCTTCAGAGTTCCAGCGAGGAAAATAAACCCTACCAAAAGAATGAAAACAGCGACATGATAAAACTGGCCTATCAGGTTTTTAGTCTTGCCGGGGAGAATATTTCCGAAAAGGAAGTGCTGGAGTATATCCAAAAGTGGACAAGAGAGGACCGCTCGGGATTTTTATCTGAGATTCTTGAGAACTCCGGCTCCTCGCTGGCAAAAATTTCGCTTTCGCTGGAAAGATATTATCATATGGATCATGATATGATAGAACTGACTCCTCCAAGGAAGAAGAGTTTTATCATTGCTTTGATCAAAAGAGTGCTTAGCGGGCAAAAGAACATGGTGGAGATTGCTAAAAATATTCTTACGATTAACGATTTTAGAAAGCTGATCAACAACATCATATCCCCGATGGAAAGCTTCGGGAAAGTGGGAGGCAAGAGTGCCGGGCTTTTTCTTGCCAGAGCCATTCTCAATAAGGAATCAAAGCTCAATAAACTTATTTCCGATGTAAAAATTCCAAAAACATGGTATATCGTTTCTGACGGGCTTTTAAACTTTATGAAATACAATGATATCGATGAGGTTATCGAACAGAAATACAAAGAAATTGGCCAGGTAAGACAGGAATATCCTTATGTGGTGCAGCTCTTTAAAAATTCTATTCATTCAACAGAAATCATCAAGGGGCTTTTGATGGCATTGGATGACTTTGGCGATGTACCGCTGATTGTCAGAAGTTCCAGCTTGCTGGAAGACAGCGAGGGCGCCTCTTTTGCCGGGAAGTACAAAAGTTTGTTTATTGCCAATCAGGGTTCCAAAGAAAAAAGACTTAATGAACTTACAGATGCCATTTCGGAAGTGTACGCTTCTACTTTTGGCCCTGATCCGATCGAATACAGAGCCAATAATGGGTTGCTTGACTTCCACGAGGAAATGGGAATTATGGTTCAGGAAGTCGTGGGAACCAGGATCGGAGATTATTATGTTCCTGCCTTTGCGGGTGTTGCCTTTAGCCGAAATGAGTTCAGATGGTCCAGCCGGATAAAACCCGAAGACGGCCTGGTGCGGCTGGTTCCTGGCTTGGGCACGCGCGCTGTGGATCGGTTAAGTGACGATTACCCGGTACTTATTTCACCGGGACAACCCAACCTGAGGGTCAATGTGTCCATTGATGAGATCATTCGTTATTCTCCTCAGTATATTGATGTGATGAATCTTAAGAAGGAAACATTTGAAACGGTTACTGTTGAACATATTTTGCGCAAATGCGGCAAGGATTATCCGATGCTTGATAAAATAGTTTCCGTTGTTAAACAGGATTTTATTCATCCGGCCAGTCTTTTGGGGACAGATTTTGCCAACGAAAGCTTTGTCATTAATTTCGACGGGCTGATAAAGAAAACAAATTTCCTTGAGAAAATTAAAGAAGTGTTGCTGGTATTGGAAAAAACGTACCAGCATCCGGTGGACATTGAGTTTGCTCATAACGGTACCGATTTTTATCTGTTACAATGCAGGTCGCAGAGTTATCATCAGCTCAGTAAGCCGGCCGTTATTCCGGAAAATATAGCATCCGAAAAAATAATCTTTTCAGCCAACAAATTTGTTCCAAACGGATTGGTTTCCGGCATTAAATACATTGTGTATGTAAAACCGCAGGCTTATTCTGATCTGACAGATTATCAGGGGCTTGTTTCCGTAGGAAAAGCGATAGGAATGCTTAACGAGCTTTTGCCGAAACGGCAGTTTATTCTGATGGGGCCGGGAAGATGGGGAAGTCGAGGAGATATCAATCTCGGGGTTAGAATCACTTATTCAGAAATCAATAATACTGCCATGCTGATTGAAATTGCAAGGCGACGTAATGAATATGTGCCTGATGTTTCTTTTGGAACGCATTTTTTCCAGGATCTGGTGGAAGCAAACATCAAATATCTGCCGCTTTATCCCGATGAGAAAGGAAATATTTTCAATGAGGAGTTCCTGAACGCTTCCAATATTTTTTCAAATCTTATTCCTGAGATGAGCCATTTAGAAAATGTCATTTCGGTGATTGATATTCAGGAAATATATAACGAACATGAACTTAACGTTTGCATGAATTCGGAAACGGAAAAAGCGCTGGGGATTATCGTCAGGCAAGAAGAGCAGACAGAAGTTAAGATCATGCCGGATAAATCAGCCCCCGAAATTGACAAAAATGTCCATTGGCAGTGGCGTTTAAGAAATGTGGAAAAAATTGCAGCAAAAACAGATCCTGAACGTTTTGGTGTTGTCGGGTTTTATGTTTTCGGAAGCACCAAAAACGGCACGGCACGCGAAGAAAGCGATATTGACGTATTAATCCATTTCAGGGGCACTGAAGAACAGAAAAAAGATCTTCTTACCTGGCTTGAAGGCTGGAGTTTGAGCCTGTCTCAGATAAATTACGAAAGAACCGGCCTCAGAACACCAGGGCTTTTGGACGTTCACATTGTAACGGATAAAGATATTAAGGATAGGAGCAGCTTTGCGGTTAAAATCGGCGCTGTAACGGATGCAGCGAGACCCTTGCGGATGGGGACGGATGTCGAGGATTGAATTGTGTGTTACATGAGCTGACGGGTTGCATTTTCAGGATTTTCCAGCGTGAACCGGATCAGGGAAAGTTCAGGACCGTTATGCGCTGCATTCATTGCCCATGTTTTTCCAATTTTTTGATGCCAGTGACCTGTGATTGCGGCAGATTCATGCACGTGGCCATGCAGCGTCAGCAGGGGTTGACGGTCCTCGATAAATCGTTTTATTGCAATACTTCCAACATGAACATCAAGGGGGACATGGTCAAACATTTGGCCATCCAGGGCCGCCCGGTCCAGATCGGTTTCGTAGGGAGGACTGTGGAAAAGAAAAATGGCCTTGCTAAGATTGTCCCCTCCCGCGAGCCCTTTGAGATCTTTTTCGATGGTTTCAAATTGTAGTTTTTTCAGATCGACCTCCGTCGAAAATGAGCCTGATTCAGGGGGGACGCAACCGGGAGGCGTATATCGTGAAACATCATATTTCTCCCAGTCTTTAAGCCTGAAGGGCGTGGGAGGGACATAGGAATACCCATAAACAGGATATCCCTGAAAATCACATTTCCGCCCATGCATGTATTCCCAAACGCCCGAAAGCGCTGACTCCAAAAAACGGTCTTCAAGAAACTTTCCGTCATCATTGCCCAGGATCAGAAAGATCCTGGGATACAGTTTCCCCAGTTTATTTTTAAGATCAGCAAGATTTTTAAGTAAAAATTGCGTAAAGAATTCCTGAAAATCCTGGTATTTTGATGTGTAAGCAAATAAGCCCGTGGGAAGTAAATCCCCCCCCAGGAAAACGGCGGCGGGTTTTTCCTTTTCAATGGCATGAAAAAGTTTCTCAAAACGGCTGGTGTTTCCATGCAAATCCGTAACGAAGAAGACAAGATTTTCCATGAGCTTTATGGTGTCCATGAAGATACAAATTTTAGTCGCTATTTTTTCCTTGGCTTCAATTTCCTCGCTCATGTTTAATTGTGAATCAATAACATCAAAATCAGGAGTGCCTTGGAATTTTCCTCCCGTCAGGTTAGGAAATCGACTACCAGAAAAGGTTGTGGCGATTTTAAGATGAATCGGTTTTTTTGTTAAAAAATCACTATAACTTTCTTTTATTCAGCGATGTAATTTATTCCCGGTATAAATAATCACTATAAATACCCTTGTATCAAAGGGATATATTGATTATGATTTTTGTCATAATATTTAATTTTATAAATAAATAACAGAAAATCAGCGATAAAGCAAGTTATTTTTAAAGCATTCAAATAGTTAGGTTTTTATATATGTTCCATGAATTCATCATATTTTTGTAACTGCATATATAAAATACATTATATCCATTATAAAATAGGTAATTATAAAATATAGCCGGATGAAAACAAGAAGGGAATTTTTAAAAATTTCAACCGCCACTGCCGGAGTAGCAGCTTTGAGCTTGCATGCGCTTAACCTGAAAGGGCTAAACTGGCTTCAACCCGATTCCAATGAACCGGCGAGTGATGAGGATATGACCCCTTACCCGACCTATTGCGAAGTTTGTTTCTGGAAATGCGCTGCCTGGGTTTATGTGGATAAGAAGGGGAA
>CAYWBO010000006.1:11218-64944 GCA_964456625.1 uncultured Lentimicrobiaceae bacterium
GAACCTGCCTATGCCAACTGCCGCGGACCCCGTTCTGCTGCATATTATGCCACCTTCGGCGCTTTTATCGGCTCTCCCGAATGTACTGATATCAGAGACACCCGTTGCATGGTGCTGATCGGATCTCACATCGGTGAAAACATGCACAACTCGCAGGTTCAGGAAATGTCGGCAGCCATCGACCAGAAAGCCACCATCATCACGGTGGATCCGCGATTCAGTACCGCTGCCAGCAAATCTCAGTACTGGCTTCCCATCAAGCCTTCCACCGATCTTGCGCTGTTACTGGCCTGGATCCATGTGCTGATTTATGAAGATATCTACAACAAAGATTTTGTAAAGAAATATACGTTTGGTTTTGACCAGCTTAAGGCTCATGTAAAAGACATGACCCCGGAATGGGCATACGGTATCACGACCATCGAACCGGATATGATCCGTAAAACCGCACGCGAGATGGCCGGTGCAGCCCCCGCTGTTGTGATCCATCCCGGAAGGCATACGGTTTGGTACGGTGACGATTCGCAAAGGGAAAGAGCCATGGCCATCCTGACCGCACTGTTGGGTGCCTGGGGAAAACGCGGAAGCCTGTATCTCCCCGAAGCCGTTCATTTGCCCGAATACCCGCAACCGGAATATCCCAAACCCAAATGGAGCTGGAGAGATATCCCGGAAGGAAAGTTCCCGTTAGCCACCATGGGTGTTACTTCGGAAATCCTGAAGGCTTCGATTCCAAAATATAAATACAAACATCAAATCAAAGCCTGGCTGGTAGGAGGTACCAACCTGCCGTTGTCCATGCCGGACAAAAAACTTTTCAGGGAAGCTACCGAGGCGGTTGAATTTATCGCTGTAATGGATACCATGCCCATGGAAGTGACGGGATATGCGGATGTTGTTCTGCCGGAAGCCACGTATCTGGAACGCTATGATGTGCTCAGGGCTGCCCAGAACAGGACTCCCAATGTTGCTTTGCGCATGCCGGCAGCAAAACCACGTTTCGAAACCAAGCCGGCCTGGTGGATCACCAAGCAGATCGGCGAACGTCTGGGACTGCACGATTATTTCAATTATAATGATTATTCGGAAGTAATTGACTGGCAGCTTAAAAAGGTAGGAACCTCTCTTGAGGAAATGAAGAAAATCGGCGTGAAGACCTTCGAACGTAAGGACGGTCCGCTGTACATCGGCGAAGGGGAAGACTTCCAGTTCAATACCAATTCCGGAAAAGTGGAATTGTATTCCACCGACTTTGCAGATGCGGGTTTCGATGCGTTGCCCGTGTTCAAACCTCATCCGGAACCCCCGCAGAATTATTATCGTCTGATTTACGGAAGGGCGCCGATGCACACCTTCTCAAGAACCTCAAACAACCATTTCCTTTGGGATTTGATGAAAGAGAACAGTGTGTGGGTTAACCCGCAGGTCGCTTCGTTGTGGGGATTGAAAAACGATCAGGAAGTGTGGCTTAAAAACCAGGATGGTGCCGTCACATCATTTCCCGTAAAAGTCCGTATCACCGAAAGGGTAAGATGGGATTCTGTATATATGGTTCACGGTTTCGGCCACAGCGACAAAAAGCTTACCCGTGCTTACGGAATGGGAGCCAGCGATGAAGAAATGATTACGCACGTTGCCATCGACCCCGTCATGGGCGGAAACGGCATGAGAGGCAATTTTATAACGTTTATTAAAGAAAATCCCGGAACTAAAGATAAGGAGGATAGAGCATGAGATATGCAATGGCTGTCGATACAAAGAAATGTGTAGGCTGCGCCGACTGTGTGGTAGCTTGCCAGACAGAAAATAATGTCCCCCACGGTTATTGCCGTGACTGGATTGTGGAAAATGTTGATGGAACCTACCCCAGTCTGGAAATGCATTTTATGTCGGAAAGATGTAACCATTGCGAAAACGCGCCCTGCGTAAGATGCTGTCCTACGGGTGCCAGCCACATTGCAGAAGGCGGTATAGTGTTGGTTACCGAAAATGAATGTATTGGATGCGGTGCCTGTATCGAGTCTTGTCCTTATGATGCAAGGTACGTACATCCGGAAGGTTATGTAGATAAATGTACTTTCTGTATTCAACGGGTTGACAAAGGACAGAATCCGGCGTGCGTTGAAGTTTGTCCCACGCACTGCCTGCATTTTGGCGACCTGGATGATCCGAACAGTGAAGTGTCTAAAGCGCTGAAGGACAGAAACTGGTATGTTCTTGCTCCGGAAGCCGGAACCAAACCCCAGGTATATTTTCTTAGGTAAGAACTTTTAAAACAAGAAAAAATGAAAGAAGAATTAATAGCAAGTGGCAAACATATTCCTGAGATTTACCCGGTTTTGCACCTCTGGCATTGGGAAATTGCACTGTATCTCTTCCTGGGTGGTTTGGCCGGAGGAATCATTTTCTTCGCTTCGTATTTTATCATCACCGGTAAGGAAAAGCAGATGCAGGCTACCGTAAAATGGGCCACTTTTATTGCACCGCTTGCGCTGATCATCGGTTTGTCGTCGTTGTTCTACGACTTGAACCATAAATTGTATTTCTGGCGCCTTTACACAACCGTTCGTTTTACTTCGCCCATGTCTTGGGGAGCCTGGACACTGTTGATTATCACCCCATTGTCGATCGTCTGGGTGGCCAGTTACATGAGAGAAATGTTTCCGTCGTGGAATTGGAAATTCAATTTCCTGAAGAAATTCGAAGCCTGGGTGATCAAAAACAGGGTTCCGTTTGCCTGGGTGATGCTATTCTTAGCCATCATCGTCGCGGTTTATACCGGAATTCTTTTGTCTGCATTTAATGCAAGACCTTTATGGAATGTTTCGATACTCGGACCGCTGTTCCTGGTCTCCGGTTTCTCTACCGGCCTGGCCGCTATTATGTGGATCAGCAACGACGAACACGAAAGAAAGGTACTGAGCAGGATCGACATTTTCTTTATCCTGACGGAGCTCTTCCTGATTGTCCATCTTTTCATGGGATTCATGGCCGGTACCGGCGTAAAACTGGAAGCGTTCCGTTTGTTCATCGGCGGACCTTTTACAGTGACATTCTGGATTTTCGTGGTGTTGCTCGGCCTTATCTTCCCGGTGACCCTTGAATTGCTGGAGCTGAAAGGTTTTCATGTGCCGAAATGGGTTCCCCCGTTTCTGATCCTTTTCGGCGGGTTGATGTTCCGTTTTGTCATGGTAGATGCCGGACAGATCACTAGATTTTTATTCTGATAAGCTATAAAATTTAAGAAAATGAACACACAACGATTGCAAGATTCCAAGCCACACTACATCAACCCGTACCTGGGTGGTGTCCTGCTTGGACTGACGCTGTTGGTAACAATTTTGATTACCGGAAGGGAGCTGGGTGCCAGCGGAGCGGTGACCAGCGCCGTGGTGGCGACATCCAATTCCATCAGCCCTTCTTACACCCAAAACAATGCATACATGAGCCATCGACTTGTTCCCGGACATTCAGCCATGAGCACCTGGCTGGTCTTTGAAGTGCTGGGAATGTTCATTGGCGGTTTTCTGTCCGGAATTATTTTCGGAAGAGTTAAAAAACCGGTTGTGGAGCACGGACCCCGTATTTCTGCAAGAACACGACTGATTATGGCTGTGATCGGAGGCGCACTCTTCGGTGCGGGAAGCCGGTTCGGCAGAGGCTGTACCAGCGGCGCCGCGCTGAGCGGAGCGGGTACTTTCTCCTTTGGAGGCGTGATTGTCCTGCTGGGCATCTTTGGCACGGCCTACGCACTGGCGTATTTTGTGAGAAAATTATGGATTTAGTTTCACTTTTAAAAATTGCAAAAAATGGGACCATTAATACCAAACGGATATATACCAGGTGACTGGAATTTTGTGATTGCTGTCTTGATCGGTATCGCATTCGGATTTATTTTGGAAGCTTCCGGATTCTCCTCTTCAAGAAACCTGGCAGGAGAGTTCTACGGATATAATTTTGTGGTGCTGCGCGTCTTCTTTACCGCCGTAATTGTAACCATGGTGGGATTGTTATATTTCAGCCATTTCGGCTGGATCGACCTTTCCAGGATCTTTGTGTTACCCACTTTTGTCGCCCCCATGATCGTTGGCGGGGTGATGATGGGAACAGGTTTTATCATCGGCGGATTTTGTCCGGGAACCAGTTTTACCGGAATTGTCATTGGTAAAATTGACGCCCTGTTCTTTGCCATCGGTATCTTTATAGGGATCTATATTTTTTCGTTGGCTTTCCCGCTTTTCGAAGGTTTCTTTAATAGCGGAAGTATGGGAAATGTAACCCTGACAGATGTAACAGGCATCAGCCCCGGCTGGTTTGCTTTTGGCTTTGCCGCCATCGCTCTGACCGCTTTCTGGGTCACTGCCATCATCGAAAGACGTGTAAGAAAAAAACAAACTGAATATAAATTCTAATTATTATGAACAGGAATTATTTTATTCTGACCCTCCTCATGTTCATTTTGGCAGCGGGCACCTTGTTTTTCAAAGGCAAGCCGGAAAAGCAGCCGATTCAGCCAAAAGAATTGTTGTGGGATATTATTCAGCCTACACGATATATGAGCACCGATCAGGTGGCAAAACTGATTATTCAGAAGAACCCGACGCTGGAGCTCATCGATGTGCGTTCAGCCAGGGAATACGCGGCATTCAGTCTGCCTAATGCCATCAATATTCCGTTGGATAGCCTGGCCAGCAGCTCAAGTTTACAGTATTTTGGAATCCCCGGTACCAAAGTGGTGCTGTTTGCCAACGACGACATCCTTTCCGATCAGGCCTGGGTATTGCTGCGCCGTCAGGGATTTAAAGGAACCTATGTGATGAAAGGTGGCCTCAACCTGTGGATGAATACGATCATCCGACCTCAGGCTCCGGCGGAAACCGCACCTGCAACGGCCATTGAGCAGTATCACTTCCGTGAAGGGGCCCGGCTTTACTTTACCGGAGCAAAGGTGGAAGCCACTTCCTCCAACAAGCCGAAGGTTGTGGTAAGAAAAAGAAAAAGAGCTGCGGCAGTTTCCGGCGGCTGTTAATTTGTTGAACAATTTTGAATTAAAGATCTGAAAATATGCATGTACACGAGCTGAATCCTAAAAAGACACTGGCTGTTGCCATCATCTTTGCCGTGGTAATCATTATTGGTTTCCTTACCATGAAAAAACCGCTGCTCAACTATCAGATGAACGTAAAACAAAGTGTTCAGCAGCTTCAGGATAAGAATGCTTACTTTTATCCATACCAGCTTCCTGATTTTATCAATCATAAAGATAAAAACACGGTACTGATCGACATCCGTAACAAATTTGTTTACGGACAGGGACACATTCCGGGATCGGAAAATATTTCGGCCGTCGGTTTGACAGAACCCGAAAACATCGATCGGCTTAAAGAATACAAGAAAAACGGTATCACCGTGGTGCTGTACGGTCAGAATCAACTTCAGGCCAATGGCCCCTGGATGCTTTTCCGCGAAGTTGGGTTCGACAATATAAAAGTCCTGCTCGGAGGGTATGATTATTACAAAGCCCACAAAAACGACCTGGCTGCCACAAAAGATGATAACTCTTATGTGTTGGGAATTCCGCGTTGCAATTATGCTGAAGTGGCCAAAAGCTCCGGTTCGGTATCTCAGGCAAAGGAAGGCACGAAAAAACCGGTGATTTTCCACCGCAGAAAGAAAGCCGCTGCTGTGTCAGGGGGCTGCTAAATACCTGGTTTTAAGCGGTAAGGTTTATACGCCACTATTAATACTTATCAGGCGATCGATGTCAAGAATGGTCACTTTCTTGCCGTCGATTTCTATGATTCCCTCTTTTCGGAATTCAGAAAGTGTACGGATGGTATTCTCAGTGGTTATAGAGATAAGTTCACCAATCTCACGCCTGGTGAGGTGCATCATAAATTCTTGTTTGTGATAAACCTGGTTGGCCAGCGACAACAATAAATGGGCTACACGGCCTTTTACCTGCTTCTGCGATTGCTCAAAACGGCTTTCGATGATGGAATCGGATATCTGGCTCATCTTTTTCATCAGATGCAGACTGAACCTGCCGTTAGAACTTACCAGATGGCGGAGAACCTCTACATCGACCAGGCAAACCAGCGTATCTTCCAGGGCGGCAATGCTGTATTTGTATTCCTTTTCAGAGAAGATGCTCAACAAACTTACAAAATCTCCCGGATGGTTGATGCTGAGAATGTGATCTTTATGATTTGAATCAGTTTTATACTGCTTCACCAATCCTTTTCTCAGATAAAGGAAAGAATCCACAGGATCACCTTCTCTTTTAATAATTTCTCCTCGTTTATAAAAGATTTCCTGGCGATTTTCATTGACAAGATTATATTCTATATCGTTCAGATCTCCAAAAAGTAGATTTCTGTAAACGCAAGATTTACAGCTTGGTATATCGTTTCTAATTTTCATTCACGCTAGCTTCTTTAATGTAGTGAAATAAATAATTTTAAATAAACTTATTATTGGTTTGTCAATCAGAAATATATGATTGATATTTTTGATAAAGAAAGGACAAATATAAGCGCTTCATGCATCATTGCAATAACATTTAAGATTTTTTGTTTTTTTTAATCCGACTCGTAAAATTAGTTTTGGTTATAATTTAACAAAAGTGTGAATTAATAACAGTTTTGGATTTTTAAAGTTTTGTCGTGGTTATTTTAAAAATGACTCATAACTTTTAGTTATGAAGAATAAAGAAATACCATTTGGAAACTGTTAATTTCTCACCTACTTTTGTCGCGTTCATTCCGATGAGGATTTGTTCTTCCATAACAATACGATTATCTTTCTCCTTGATATAGGAAGGGTGATATAAATCATGAATGTCAAGGAAAAGTTCATTTAAGGGAAAAGGATTGAGATAATTATCTGGAAACCTGGTAGATCAAAGGCGTCGGAATAAGGTGAACGGTTTAAACAGATTAAAAACAAAAAATTAAAAACGAAGAAATATGGCTACAAGAAGTTTTGCTGGCGTTACCGTAGAAGTGGATGAGGAAGGTTATTTGACCGATTCCGCTCAATGGACAAAAGAAATGGCGGAAGAAATTGCGCAAGAAGAGGGCATTGCGCTTACCGACGAACACATGGTTGTGATCGGTTATATCAGGAAAAAAGTGGCTGCCGGCGAAGGGCTTACCATTCGGGGCATCAACAAGTCGGGACTGGTAGACGCCAGGACTTTTTATCAACTATTTCCTGGAGCGCCTCTGAAAAAGGCAACCAAGATCGCCGGAGTTCCCAAACCGATTTCCTGTATTTAATTCAAGGCGCATTATCATGGAAAAACAGGAAAAAAAACCTTTAAAAAAACTATTGCTGATCTGCTCTAAGGCTACACTGGAGGATGTGTATGCCGCTTTGGTGATGGCCAACGGAGCCGTGATGGAAGGCATCGAAACCAAGTTGTTTTTTACTTTTTTTGGTTTGGATGCCATTACAAAAAACAGAATGAACCGACTGCATACCGCTACCGTCGGGAATCCCGGTATGAGAATGCCTGGTGGTACGCCCCTTCCTACCTGGCTGGGAGGCCTGCCCGGAGTGGAAGCTGGCGTTACATCCGCCATGAAAAAACGCATGGAGGAACTGGACATTCCGCCGGTGGAAGAGTTTCTCGAACTTATCGAAGCAGGAGGCGGTGAAATTTATGCATGCAAGCTGGCTGCCGATATGTTCAAATTGAAGAAAGAAGACCTTCATCCGTTGGTAAAAGCCATTATCACCGTAGGTGAACTTTATGCCATGTGTGAAGGAGAAGGGTGTCAGATCGTATTCACCTGATGTTTGTTAAAATGTTGGAAAACCTCGCCATAGGGTGCGGTTTTTTTTTACTTTTGGTGTCCTGAACCTATGGAAAAACAGACTACTAAAAGTAAAGGCGAGAGCAACGAAAAGGTGATGTCGTTTTGGGATCACCTTGAAGAATTAAGAGGGCACATCATCCGTTCCCTTATTGCTGTTATGGTGCTGGCCATTGTTGCCTTTTTGAACAGACATATCGTTTTTGATACCATTATCCTGGCTCCCAGCACCTCGCATTTTATTACCTATACGTTGCTGTGCAGACTGGGAGACTTACTTCACGCCCCTTCACTTTGTATCCATGGGGTGAATCTTAAGATTATTAATATTAATCTGTCTGGCCAGTTTCTGACCCACATGTATATTTCGGCCGTGGTGGGCGTCATTCTGGCGTTTCCCTATGTTTTATGGGAAATCTGGAGGTTCGTACAACCTGCCATGTATGCAAAAGAGAGAAGATATTCCCGGGGCGGATTGTTTTTCAGTACGTTTCTTTTCCTGACGGGGGTGGTGTTCAGCTATTTTTTGATCGTGCCCATCATGGTGAACTTTCTGGGAAGCTATTCAGTAAGTTCGGATGTGGTGAACCAGATTACTCTATCATCGTATATCGGCACCATGACTTCCATGTTGTTTGCCGTGGGAATAGTTTTTGAACTCCCGATCCTGGTTTATTTCCTGACCCGTATCGGCGTTTTAACCCCGCAATTTTTAAAGAAGAACCGAAAATATATGGTGGTTGTCCTCTTGGCAGTGGCTGCTATCATCACACCTCCCGACGTTTTCAGCCAGATGCTGGTGTTTATTCCGCTTGAGATTCTTTATGAAGTCAGTATCCTGGTTTCGAAAAGAGTTTATAAGAAGGTGCAGAAACGTGCCATGGAATAATCGGATTATTTAAAAATCACTTTCGTGATTCCGGCACCCCCAAAATTGATCGGAGCATCCCCGAATTCCTTTACCTGGTCGATGGTTTTTAAATAATCTCTGACCACTTCCCGCAGAATTCCGTTTCCTTTTCCGTGCAGAATGGTCACCTCCCGGGCGTTCAGGAGCAGCGCGTCATCGATGTAGCGAATGAGGATTTCGATCGTTTCGTCGGCGCGTTTGCCGCGAAGGTCAAGCGCCAGTTGGAATTCTTCCGCTTTTTTATTGATGTCGTTTTTGATGTTCGGAATGGTTCCCCGGCGCTGCTGGATACTGGGCTTTTTGTCCGTTTTCAACAGATTTTTGGTGGCGATCTTCAACCGGATGTCATTCACATTAACAAAACTTTCGTCCCCCGCAATCTCAACGAGCGTTCCAATGATTTCGGAATCTTTGATCCTTACGTTGTCGCCTGGTTTCGGAGGTGTCATATCCTCCATCCTGACAGGTTGTATTTCAGGTTTCTGATTTGAAGCAGTTTTTTTTATTTCCTTGCGGGATTTGATTTCCGGCTTTTTCTTTTTGTCGGATTCCAACGTTTGACGGATTTGCTCAAGATTTTCCCGGCTTATCCGCGTTTTTTCTTTGTCGGCCTGCGATTCTTTGATTTCCCGGATGGTTTTTTCCACTTCTTTGTTGGCATTCCGGATGATCCGGAGCGCTTCTTCCCGGGCTTCTGCCAGCAGCTGTTTTTTGTTGTTTTCTATTTCAGATGAAAGCTTTGTGTATTTTTCTTTCAGTGCTTCCAGCACCTTTTGTTCTTCATCAAGTGCAGATTGTTTTTGCGTTACGCTAAACTTTTCTGTTTCCAGTTGCTGAAGTTGTTGATCAAAACGCAGGTGCTTGATACCGGATTTCTTTTTGGCCCGGTTCAAAACATAATTCGGGAAACCCGTTTTATGCGCAATTTCAAAGGCAAACGAACTGCCCGGCTGACCGATTTTCAGGATATAAAGTGGACGGAGTTCTTTCACATCGAACAACATAGCGCCGTTCACAAGATTTTCCATGCGCTCTGCCGCCAGCTTAAGATTGCTGTAGTGGGTTGTGATAACACCAAAAGCTCCTTTCTTTTCAAACTGTTCCAGAGCGGCTTCTGCAATGGCACCGCCTAGCTGGGGTTCCGTGCCGGTCCCGAATTCATCGATCAGGATCAGACTTTTTTCGCCGGCATGTCTGAGGAAATATTTCAGGTTCAACAGATGTGAACTGTAGGTACTCAGGTCATTTTCAAGCGATTGTTCATCTCCTATGTCGATGAAAATATTTTCGAAGGTAAAGAACATACTATCCGGCGAAGCAGGAACAGGAATACCGCATTGCAGCATATACTGAAGCATTCCTGTTGTTTTCAGGCAAACCGATTTCCCTCCGGCGTTGGGGCCCGAGATCATCAGGATCCTTTGTTGTGGATGAAGCTCCATATCCAGCGGAACCACCTCTTTCCCGCTGTTTTTGTGAGAAAGATACAACAGCGGATGCACGGCTTTTCTTAAAGAGAGATTTTGCTTTTCTGAGATCACCGGTTTTGTTGCATTGATTTTCAGGGAAAACAGTGCCTTAGCCCGGATAAAATCGATCAGTCCCAGAAAACGGTAGATGCCGTTCATCGATTCCAAATAGGGGCGGAGCATATTGGTAAAACGTGTGAGAATCCGGATGATTTCACGCCGTTCTTCGCTTTCCAGTTCGGTAATTTCGTTGCTGACTTCAAAAGACCCTATAGGCTCCATGAAAATCGTCTGTCCGGTGGCGGATTCATCCTGAATGAAACCTTTAAAAGCTCTTTTATCGGATGATTTGATTGGGATCACAGCACGGCCGTTCCGTACGGTGATTTCGGCCTGGTCCGGCACCCAACCCGATTCTTTGGCAAAAAGAAAGGCTTTGCGGGTCTCGCGCATCAGCTCGTTTTGCTTGGCCCTTAATTTGTGCCGGATCTCTCTCAGTTTCTCCGAAGCGCTGTCTTTGATATTTCCTTTGTTGTCGATGATCTTCAGGGCGGTTTCATAAACCTCTTTCGGGAAAATGATTTCTCCTGCCAGCAGTTTTAACTCGGGCAGATCCTCTTCTTCCTGTCCTCTCAAAAACGAAAAAATATCATTCAGAATGCTAAGCGCTTCCGCCAGGTTGAACAGAGATTCCTGCTGGATATAAGAGCCGGTAGGCGCCAGTTGTGAAAGCTCTTCCCGCAGATCGACACATTGGATGGCAGGAAAACTTTGACCGGTTTGAAAAATATGGATGAATTCCATCGTCTGATCGAGCATTCGGGTGATAATCCGGATTTGCGCCGAAAAACGCATCCTGGAGACATAAGATCTTCCCATCTCGCTGACACATTCAGCGTCGATCAGCTTTCGGATCTGATCAAAATCAATTTTCTGTTCGAAATTAGCAGGATATATCATCCTTGCAAAATTAAACAAATGAGAGTTTGCTTAACCCTATCAGCGCAAGCAAATAAAAGGGATTTTTAGAATAAAGCAGGCCCTGCTTTATTTGTTTCCCTTGGAAAGTTTGTACTCAAGTGCTGCTTTCACAAAGCCCACAAACAAAGGATGGGGTTCTTTTACAGTGCTGCTGTATTCCGGATGGAACTGCACGCCTACAAACCAGGGATGATCTTTTAATTCGATGATCTCTACCAAATCCTTTTCGGGATTGATCCCGGCCAGGCGGACACCGTTTTCTTCGAAAGCCTTACGGTATGCATTATTGAATTCGTAGCGGTGACGGTGACGCTCATGGATCATCTCTTTTTTATAAGCCCGATAGGCTAGGGACTCGGTGTCCAGTTTGCACTTGTAGGAACCCAATCGCATGGTGCCCCCCATATTGTCGATGTTCTTTTGTTCTTCCATCAGGTCAATGACCGGATAGGGAGTTTTCGGTTCAATTTCGGTGGAATGTGCTCCTTTCAGTTTCAGAACATTGCGCGAAAATTCGATGGCTGCACATTGCATGCCCAGGCAGATGCCCAGGAATGGAATTTTATTCTCGCGGGCATAACGGATGGCTTCGATCTTTCCTTCGATGCCGCGGCTGCCGAAACCCGGCGCGACCAGAATGCCGTTGAGGCCTTTCATCTTGGACGCCACATTTTTAGCCGTAACGCCTTCAGACTGGAACAATTTGATGTTCACCTTGGCCTGGTTGATGGCACCACCGTGAATAAAAGCTTCGTTAATGGACTTATAGGCATCTTTCAGCTCCGTGTATTTCCCTACAAGTCCGATGGTCACTTCTTCCTTCGGATTTTTGAGGTTATCCACAAATTTTATCCAGTTGTCGAGATCCACTTTCTCGGGAACGGGTGTTTGTGTTTTCTTCAGCACCTCCAGATCCAGTCCTTCTTCCAGCATTAGCAGCGGTACTTCATAGATTGTCTCTGCATCGCGCGATTCAATGACAGCCGTCGGTGCCACGTTACAGAATTGGGCTATTTTTTGTTTCACCCCTTCGTAGAGCGGATGTTCGGTCCTGGCAACGATGATGTCAGGCTGAACTCCCTGCTCGAGGAGGCTTTTTACGGAATGCTGTGTGGGCTTGGTCTTTAATTCACCTGCAGATTTCAGGAAAGGCACCAGTGTCAGGTGGATGACAACCACGTGGAAGCCCAGTTCCCATTTCATCTGACGTACAGTTTCTATAAACGGAAAAGACTCAATGTCACCGACCGTACCACCGATCTCAGTGATGACGAAATCATATTTTTCCGTCTGGCCCAAAAGCCGGATGCTGCGTTTGATTTCATCGGTAATATGAGGGATTACCTGAACTGTGGTGCCCAGATATTCTCCTTTCCGCTCTTTGGTGATGACGTTTTGATAAATCCTTCCGGTGGTAACGTTGTTGGCTTGTGAAGTCCGCGTGTTGGAAAACCTTTCGTAATGGCCAAGGTCAAGGTCGGTTTCCGCACCGTCTTCCGTAACATAGCATTCGCCATGTTCATAAGGGTTTAACGTTCCCGGGTCGATGTTGATATAAGGATCCAGTTTTTGGATGGTGACCCTGAAACCTCTCGCCAGAAGTAGTTTTGCTAGTGATGATGAAATGATACCTTTTCCAAGTGAAGATGAAACACCTCCGGTAACAAAGATGTATTTTACATTCTGATCCATACTGCCGGTGAATTAAAATGCAAAGAAACAATTTTTATGCAAAGTGGAAAGCAAGAGACAGCTGAAAATTTTTGATTCTTTCAAAAATTTAATCATAAAAGAATCAGAAGCCCGGTTCAGGCTCCTGATCCAATATTAAATACAAAACACAAATGAATTTTCTAATAGTAAGTAGGATGCAAAACTCCGGCAATCATCTTGGCAACACGGATGACTTGTAATGTGTACCCAAATTCGTTGTCATACCACACATAAACCACGACATTTTTCTTGTCGCTGGAGATCAGGGTAGCCGGGCTGTCAAAAATCGCTGTTGCCGATTCTCCGATAAAGTCGGAAGAAACAGCGTCGTTGGAAGTGGAATATTTGATCTGCTGTACCAGCTCGCCTTCCAGCGAAGCTTTCAGCATCAGTTCATTGATTTCTTCAACTGACGTTTCCCGTTTCAGCGTCAGTGACATGATCACCAGCGAAACATTGGGAGTGGGAACACGGATGGCATTTCCTGTCAGTTTTCCTTTCAGGCTGGGAATGGCTTTTGCCACAGCACTGGCGGCACCCGTTTCCGTGATCACCAGGTTCATCGGGGCAGAACGTCCCCGGCGGTATTTACTGTGATAATTGTCCAGCAGGTTTTGGTCGTTGGTATAGGAATGCACCGTTTCCAGATGCCCTTTTTCGATTCCCAGCTCCGTTTCGATCAGATGCAGGATCGGAGTGGCGGCATTGGTGGTACAGGAAGCGGCAGAAAAGACTTTTTCGGAATCCACATCAATACTTTTTTCATTCACGCCAAAAACAATGTTGGGGATGTCGCCTTTTCCCGGAGCGGTCAGCAATACTTTGTCAATACCTTTGGCATTCAGATGCCGGCTCAGCCCTTCCCGGTCACGGAAAACACCCGTATTGTCGATCAGGATAGCATCTTTGATACCATACTCGGTGTAATCGATGTCTTCCGGATCGTTGGCGGCCAGCACCAGTACTTTGTGGCCGTTGATATAAATGGTCTTGTCGTCGAGGTTTTCGATGGCCACTCCACGGAAAGGACCATGAACGGAATCGTGACGGAACAGCGAAGCCCGTTTCACAATATGCAGGTCATCATTCCCTCGTGTGACGATGGCTCTCACGCGTAGCTGTTTCCCGTTGCCCTGAATGATGAGCTGCCGGGCCAAAAGACGCCCGATACGTCCGAAACCGTAAAGGATAACATCGCGCGGTTTGCAGCCCGTATTTTTTTTGGCAACGAGGTGTTTTAATTTAAAATCGATGAAATCCTCTTCATCCACAAAGTTCGCCTGCTCTTCCGTCCATTCCTGGTTCAGCCGTCCGATGTCGATGGTGGAAGGTCCGAGGTTGGCACGAAGGATGGCCTTGGAAAGTTTCAGGGAATCTTTGATTCTTAGGGGTTTGTCGATGATGTTCTCAGCGTAGGAGTGTCTGTAAAGAATCACGCTGGCACTTCTGTCGATCAGTTGATCTCGAAAAAGAACCAGCTCGATACTTTTGTCATAAAACAATTTGTAAACGACGCTGATGAACTCATTGGCCAGTTTTTCCTGGTATGACCAATCGTTTAGCGAGAGCTCGTAGCTCCCGTTCATGTCTTTTTTGGGTACCATTGTCCATTTTTTAAGAGATGAGAAATAAAATAATTAAGAAATAAGCTGTCCGGCAAATATAAAAAAAAGGCAAATGTTCATACGAAATTTGCCTTTAAAACATAAATAATTAATAAAAGACGGGTTCCCGCAAGGGGAGTTTTATTGTTGATAATGAACGTATTTGTTCATTCAAAATCATAGGGTTATCCCAGGTAACCCTTTAACAGCTTGCTTCTGGAAGTGTGTCTCAGACGGCGGATGGCTTTCTCTTTGATCTGCCTTACCCTTTCACGGGTGAGATCAAATTTGGCTCCGATTTCTTCTAAAGTCAACCCGTGGGCCATGCCGATTCCGTAATAAAGGTTGATCACATCTCTTTCCTTTTCGCTTAACGTGGAAAGGGAACGGTCGATTTCTCTCCGCAATGACTCGCGCATCAGCTCTTCATCGGTGTCGGCGGAATCACTGGAAACAAAAACATCGATCAGAGAAGTTTCCTCATCTGCAACCAAAGGGGCGTCCATGGATACATAACGTGTTGTGATCCTCATTGCCGAGTCGATTTTGTTTTCGGAAACATCCATTTCTTGTGCAATTTCGTTCGCGGACGGTGGTCTTTGAAATTCCTGTTCCAGTTTGGAACTGGCTTTTTTGATCTTGTTCAGCGAACCGACCTGGTTCAACGGTAACCTTACGATACGGGACTGCTCGGCCAGCGCCTGCAAAATAGACTGACGGATCCACCATACGGCATACGAAATGAATTTAAATCCTCTGGTTTCATCAAACCGGCGTGCGGCCTTGATCAGCCCGAGGTTGCCTTCGTTGATGAGGTCAGGAAGTGAGAGTCCTTGATTTTGATATTGTTTTGCCACGGATACCACAAACCTTAAGTTGGCCTTGGTAAGCTTTTCCAGCGCTTTTTCATCCCCGGCTTTGATCCTCCTTGCCAATTCAACTTCTTCTTCAGCAGTGATCAATTCTTCCCTGCCGATTTCCTGAAGGTACTTGTCCAAGGAAGCCGTGTTTCTGTTTGTAATGGATTTGGATATCTTAAGTTGTCTCATGTCTCTACTTATTTAATGATTTCGGCTCTTAACTTTTTAAAAATTAAAGAGTCATGCAAGTTATTTAAAAAAATTCTAAATTGCAAATTTTTAAAGCATAAATTCAAAAGAAATTTTCATTCCGTTAGGATACATTCCCTGTAGCCTGACCACATTATTTTGATTTCTGCTCAATCGCAGCGCAGATTCCAGATCCTGCTGAGTATCAACCTTTCTGTTATTTACCTCTGTGATGATAAACCCGGAAGAAATTCCTCCTTTTTTAATGATCCCGTTATCACCAACGCGGGTAACCACGATGCCGCGGCCAATACCCAGTTTGCGGGTTTCGCTGGTAGATGCGGCTTGAAGTTCTGCGCCCAGCAGTGGGTTATAAAATGTCTTTTGAGGCCTGATCAAACCCAGGGTTCCGTTCTTATTCTTTAACGTAATTTCCAGCGTTTTCGTCTTACTGCCTCTCATAATCGTCACTTTGACTTTGTTGCCTGGACTGTATTGTCCCAGAATTCCCATGAATCCTGCCAGGCTTTTCACCGGTTGGTTATTAAGGCCGGTAATGATGTCGCCGGACTTCATGCCTGCTTCTGCTGCGCCACCGCCCTGAATGACGCCGGCAACATATACGCCTTCCAGATCATCCAGATGGTTTTCTTGTGCAAACCTTGCATCAATGTCCCTGATTTGGATCCCCATGTAGCCGCGTTGAATTTCTCCGTATTTCATCAGGTCGTTCACTACTTTCTTCACCAGGTTTACCGGAATGGCAAATGAATAGCCTTCGTAAGCTCCGGTTTGAGACGCAATAGCCGCATTGATACCCACCAGCTGCCCATCCGTGTTCACCAGTGCTCCACCGCTGTTTCCTGGATTTACAGCGGCATCTGTCTGAATAAAAGACTCGATAGACGACTGCCCGCCCAGTAGATGAATATCACGGGCCTTGGCACTTACAATTCCGGCAGTAACCGTGGAAGTCAGATTAAAAGGATTGCCTACTGCCAATACCCATTGTCCGACTTTCAGGTCGTCTGAATTTCCGTAGGTCAGGTAGGGCAGGTCTTTGGCATTCACCTTTATCAAAGCAAGGTCGGTGGACGGTGATGTCCCGATGACCTTGGCCACCATTTCTTTTTTATCGTTAAAGGTTACCGTGATTTTATTGGCGCCCGCCACTACATGGTTGTTTGTTACGATATATCCGTCCGGAGAGATGATCACTCCCGACCCAAAGGCAATGAGCTCGCTCCTTTGCCTGGGATAGCCATAGAAATAGTTTCTCAATGTCCCGAAAAAGTCATCATACTGTTCCGGCTTAACGCCGATGATGGTCTTGATGTGCACCACGGCATCCACAGACTTTGTTGCCGCCCGGGTGAAATCAAGATTTTTAGGAACGACATAAGGAGTTTTCTCCAACCGGGTTTGCTGAACCGGGGTTTGAGGTTGCTGAATCTCTGTAACTTTATCTATGACAGGTTTTGGCTTAAAAAAAAGAAAAGCTGTAAACAGTATTAAAACCGTTCCTAAAGCCGCACCTGCAAAACTTTTTACTACTGTCTTCATGAAAAATTATCTTTTAAGATTTAAATGATTTTCTAAACGTCGAAAAAATGTTCTCCACAAATTCATTTATAGTATCTTTGTTGTTTAACGTAGTTTCGTTGCTTTTTGTTTCACAAATATGTTAATGTTTGTTAATCAGTAAATTTAGCTGAAATGAACTGTTGCAAAAATTAATCCAAAAGGGTACTAAAAAGGGTTTTTTTAACAATTCTTATCACAATGAAAATTAGATTTCAGAAATATCAGGCCAACGGAAACGATTTTGTTATGCTGGTGGAGAAGGATACCGGAATTGCCCTGACTGAAAAGCAGATTACAAAACTTTGTGACCGCCATTTTGGCATTGGTGCAGACGGGTTGATGGTGTTGAGAAATTCCGAAGCTTACGATTTTGAAATGCATTATTATAATTCGGATGGCAAAAAAGCCAGCATGTGCGGAAACGGAGGTAGAAGTATTGCCTCCCTGGCGTATAGTCTGGGCTATGCCGGAAAACGGATGGTATTCCTGGCTTCAGACGGCGTTCACGAAGCCATCATCGAAAAAGAGATTGTCAAAGGGAGTTTGTATGACGTTTCGTTAAAGATGGTCGATGTTGAGAAAGTGGCGGAGTTTCCGGATTACTGTTTCCTGAATACGGGCGTGCCGCATTATGTGGAATTTGTGGGCGGTCTCTCCGAACTGGATGTGGTGACCAAAGGTCGTCAGATCAGGTTTGACAGCCGTTTTGGTGAAGAAGGGACCAATGCGAATTTTGTAGAGGTTCTTCCCGACAGGATTGAAATCAGGACTTACGAAAGAGGCGTGGAAGATGAGACCTTGTCCTGTGGTACCGGTGTCACGGCTTCAGCCATTGCCACATACGTAAAAACCGGAAAAATGAGCCTTCCCATTCAGGCACGCGGCGGCAGTTTTAAAGTAAGTTTTGAGCAAAAAGACGGCCGTTTTGTCAATGTCTGGCTTCGCGGTCCGGCCGAAAAAATATTTGATGGCGAAATAGACATTTGATTTTTATCCTTTTGTAAACTTGTCGCTGACTAGCTGGCAAGAAGTTTTTCCATCTTCACAGCAATTTCTTCCTGTAGTTTTACGGCTTCTTCAAAAGCCGGGGATCTCCTGGCTTTGTACCTGAACCCACGGAAAAATTTTATCGTCTTTTTGTAGACTTTGGCATCATTCCAGGCAAAGGCTGCAGAAACGGGTAATGAGACGAAATAGACCGCCGGAATCCATCCCCATTGAAATACCCAGCCGACAGTCAGAGTCTGGATCAGATAGAAGATGGGGAACAGGAAAAGGCTCAACGCAAATTTAAAGGAACTGCGAAATTGTAAATCCTCAATTTTACCTGCCGCAAAAAGAGGAAGGTAATATGGAAGTATGTTGTTGAGATAACCGTAAATGAACAGCGGTGCCGTTAGAATCAGAAAGCATGTTCTGGCCACCAATGAAAGAATAGTAATGTGCTTTAGTGCCCCGGAATCTATTTTAAGCGCCTTTAAATGCTGCTGAAATCGTGTGACTTTTTCGGCAAATTGCGAAAATTCTTTGGGTTGATGTTTTTCAAAATTTTCGAGTTTCGAAATCACATACTTTTGCGCCTTGAATTGATCGTAAAGTTCTTTGTGGTCCAATGCCAGCAACTTACAGACTTGTTTCCGGTAATGTAGCGACAATCCCCAGTAGACATCATAATGATCCACGCTGGCAATTTCTATCATCAAAGGTCTCATCTTTTCAGAAAGATGTTTCGTCAACCGGTTAAAGGCCAGGGCCTGGTTTTCTTTGTAATCATCGTAATATTCCGACAGGGAAATTGGATCGCCAAAGATCACCAGCAGGTCCGTTCTATAACTTTCGTAGTTATTGTAAGTAATCCCAACCGGGATAATTTTGATATTCAGCGAGTAATCGGCAGCTTCCTCGGCCTGAAAGGCAATTCTCGCAAAACCTTTCTTCAGCCGGCGCAACCTTCTGAAACCTGCATGATCGCCTTCAGGCATGATGACAAAACCGTTTTTGTTTTGGATCACATCCATGGTTTTCTGAAAGATCTCCTGATTTTTCTTCAGAGAATCATAACCGTCACGGATCCGGTAAACGGGTAATAGTTTCAAAAAATACAACAGCCCGGCGATGAATTTCCTTTTAAAAATGTCGGAACGGGCTACAAAAACAAATTGATTGCTGAATGAAAATTCTATGGCCAGCGCATCCATCAGGGCGTTTTGGTGGTTGGCCGTGAAAATGAGGTGTTCGTCTCTCGGAACTTTCTGCCGGTTGACATAGGTCACTTTTTTGTAGAAGATTTTATCATGCCATAATTTGACGTAGAATTTGAGCAGATAAAACCGGTAGGAGAATTTTTCGATGTTCTGAATGCCCATTATGAAGTCTCGTTATACGCTTTTGACACGATTTTGGGTAAAGATCGCGACCAGACAGATGCCAGTGAAAGCCCCGAAATGATATGCCAGATTCCCCACCAGGCTGCGATGATCGCCATACCTCCCAATTCGAGTTGCGGAGGAAAAATTTTGGGGTTAAAGATTAAAACCAGTGCCAGCCCTGAATTCTGAATTCCCGTTTCGATGGCCAGCGTTTTTTTGTCTTTGAACGGGAGCCTGAAAATTTTCCCAAGACTATATCCCGTGGTAAGCGCCAATGCATTGTGAATGAGAACCAGTATAAAAACGTATTTCACGTACAGCATGAAATGATGAAAATTCTTTGCGAAGGCAAATACCACAATGGCTACAAACGCCAGGATGGAAATCTTTTTGATGGGGCCGACGATCTTTTTTGTGAAGTTGGGCCATCTGTTGTTGACGATCAGTCCGACCACCAGAGGGATACCCAGAATAACAAAAACGGTTTGAAACATTTGCCAGAAATCAATATCTATGGGCCTGACCAGTTGCGAGGCATTGGTATGTTCCAGGATTCCGGTATAGAGTTTTCCGTAAAAAGCAAAATTCAGAGGTGTCATAAAAACAGCTGTCAACGTGGAGATGGCTGTCAGGCTCACGGACAATGCTACATTGGCTTTGGCCAGCGAAGAGATGAAGTTGCTGATATTCCCTCCGGGACAGGAAGCGACCAGGATCATGCCTAGCCCCATGGTGGGGGTGATATAATCTTTTAGCAAAACCACCAGGATGAAAGTCACCAGGGGGAGTCCGAAAAGTTGCGAAATAACGCCGATGATGGCCGATTTTGGCTTGAAAAAAAGATCTTTGAAATGCTGTACTTTGATGTTCAGGGCAACTCCGAACATGACAAAGGCCAGCGTAAGATTTAACATATGCAGGCTGGCCGGGCTGAAATTCAATCTTACATGGTCCAAGAGTTGCAAATCATGCATAAGCGATCCTTTTTAGAACTGCATAGGTACGGAATTCTTTTTTAATCCACAAGCGATAAATTTAAAAAGCCGTGTTTTAAAACGTTTTAGAAAGAAAACGAGTCGCAGATGGCGAGTTGTTGGAAGGGATTAATGCGAATCATATCGAGCATCTGATTTTCAGTACTGGGCATCGGAATGAATATGGTTTTTGTATTCTTCGTAATCCCTGTCAATTTTCTGAATGTGTTCCATCCACCATTTTTTCAGAAAATCCATCATATCGTAGGGTTGAAAATCGTCAGTATCGGAAAAAGTCACGTTATACATCGAAACTTTGTAAATATATTCCATGTGATAACGACGGTGCTGTTCAAATTTGGGATAGGAAAAATATTTCATATAGGTTTCCTCTTTACGGAAATGGGTCAGTGCATAATTTGTCATTTCATTCAGGAATTGTGCACATTCCCCCCGGGTGCTTCCACGATTCATCATGTCAATAAGCCCGTTATAAATGGCCATAATTTTCCTGTGGTCCTGATCGATGAATATGTTGCCTATTGAAAATTCATCTTTCCAGTTAATTTTTTCTAAATCCATGATTTTCAGATTTTGCGTTAATTTTTCGAAGATATTTACCAGCAAGAAATATTTCTGAAAGGTAAAAGAATTTGTTTAAAGTAACAAGTACGGCGTCCCTCAATTTAGATTGACGGGTTTTTATGATCTACACGATCATGAGAGCGATACATGACAGTCTTCCAAAAGTCATCTGATGGTCTGATGCTGGCACCGGAAAGCTTTTGCAGTTCCAGCACCAGGCTCCAGTAATAAGCCTGGCTCCGGTATTTGAAATTAAAGCAGCCGTTGGGGCCTATGATCCTCTTGAAAAACACATTACTCCCGCTAAAAAGATTAGCCCGGAACCAGTAAAAAGACTGCATGTCTTTCAGGATATTACCGTAAGTGAACTTAAAATTAACTGGTTGATGCAGGCGATATAGGGAAGTCAGCAGGGCGATCTGTTCCATTCGGTTCGTGGAAACTTTCAGTTCGCTTTTCAAATCGGCAACGATTTTTGGAATCAGGCTGTTTAATTTAGGATTGTGGGCCACAGAAATAAGACGGGCCAGGTGATAAAGTATCACCGGACTTTTCTGATAATGCGATGAGACAAGATAACCGTATTTCATGATATCATCATTGTTTACCATGCGCTTGATCAGCGCGATGCTGCGATAATCGGTGCTGTCCAAAGGCAAATTTTTTTCGTAAACGAACAGCAGCACGTTAGACATGACACAGATGTCCATATCCTGCTTCATTCTGTAAGCAAACCAGGTCCGATAGGCTTTGCTGCGCCGGTATCTTTGAAAGGTCGACATAACCTTTTTGGGCGACCGTGTCTGCATCTCCATTTCCTGTTTCACTGTCCTGTTCAGACTGTCACCGGTATTTTGGGTCAGGTAAATGAAGCTGACGTCGTCCAGATCGTCTGCCAGACGGAATCTTTTGATTTTTGATAATCTCCTGAAGCCGGGAAAAGGTTGATCAGGATGGGTTTGATAGAAGTTATAGGTGGCTCCTCCCTGACGATTTTTATAGTAAGGATAGACTCGCCGGGCACGCGCCGTTATGGAGTCTATTAAAGTTCTTCCTTCGGCTGCGAACTGGTCCCGAAACGACTGGAGTGTATAGACGGTTTCAGCTGTAAAAAAGATGTTGTTGTCTTCACGAGATTTCTTATGGTTCTCAAAACTGATCTTACTGGGAAACAACCCTTTTCTGTAAAACGCTGACCCTGTTGATTGAAGCGAATCTATTCTTTGCAGGATATGGAGGTCCTGCGAAAAAACCGTGCGCTGGATCAGAAGAAAGAAGAATGCAAAACAGGTTCTTATTATGATCGACGAAGAATCATATTTTTTATCTCGTCCCATGCTTAACTTACCGGTTTTTTTAGTGCGACATCATCGTCTGGACGCCTACCAGACGGTCGTATTCGGGTGAATAATTATGGTAGTAAACATAAATAGTGTAGCTGTTGTCGGTTTCCCAATGATTGCCTGCCACTTTCGTGATATTGCCATCCTCACTTCCCGGTTTTACCACAGCATACCAGTATTCGTAATAGCCCTGTTTCAACAAGAGCTGCCCTTCGTATTCCTGAAGTTCCGGGTTGTATTTCATCAGGTTCAGGTCGTTGTACTGCCATCCGGTGAGTGCTCCCAGGATATAAACTTTGGCTCCCGTAAGTTCCGGGATTTTGAGTGCGAAATTCACCAGTGCATAATCGCCTTCGGTATTCGGGTTGCGGTCGCTTTCGGCCGTGATCATTTCGTTGCCGTGAAGGTTGGTATAGGTTTCGAACGGCTGACCGGCTCTTGCATAATCGGTGTGCAGGGTAACCAGATAATAATCTTCTTTGCGTACGATACTGGCAATGTTCTGGGCCAGGTAGTCGTAACTTTTCATGTCGAAAAAGCGTGGTGCGTTGCCTCCATTAAAGACAATTCCGTTGGGATAATCAAAATTGAGTTGCGGTAGTGCTACCGAAGTGGGATGGATGTTGAATTTTGCGTTATCCCACCGCTGGTTTTGCCGAATGTTGATTTTGTATCGTTGTTGCGGCTCATCTGACAGACCGTTCCTAACCTGGCATGTTACATCAATTTGTTGAATCTTCCCGGAGCGCTGCAGGTCGATAGGTTGAAGCGAAACTTTTGCTTCAACGCTGACCGATTGTTCCACCACAAAAAACCGGCGGGTGAGGATGATCTGCTTTTCACCACCATTGTTCAGATAGACTTCCAGCAGGTAGTTTCCCGATAGTTTGGGGCGCATGGCATCGGATGGGAAAAGTAATGTGTAGTGCACGTAAGGGGTTCGCGTATTGAACGAAAACTGGTATTGGGAGATGTTGCCTTCCATGTAACCGGAAATGTAATCCATCGGCGAGAGTTGTGATGTTTTCCAGTCGGAAGTGCAATGAATGATCGTGTAGTGATAATTTGTATATTGATTGCTGAGATCGTCGAAAGACAACTGAAGTTGCTGCTGGGAATTCAGGTTGAGCAAGGGTTCTTTCAGAGGATAACCCACCGGGTGAAATAAAACGGTTACGATGTTTTGATCGGGGGTGCTGTCTTGATTTTTCTGCACGGCAGATGCGGCCATTACTGGGTTCCCGAAAATCGATAGAAATATAAGGGAAAAAATAAGATTTTTTAACATATATTTACAGTGCAAAGAAATGAAGAACAAAGATAGACCTAATTTTTTCAATCTGAGGCGATTCCATAGTGCATTTATTTTTAAAGCATTCTAAACAGAGACATAAGCTAAAATTTTTTGAATTGGGGTCTATATTATAATTGTTAATTCTTTAACTTGCCGCCGCAAAAATAACATGAATTAATTTACATATGTCAACTGTATACTCTATCAGAAAGGGCCTTGATATCAATATGTTAGGAGAGGCCGAGAAGACCGTTGTTGACCTTAACGATCATCTGTTTGCAGTCAAACCTACAGATTTTCAAGATTGTTTTCCCAAGCTTTTGGTTCAGGAAGGGGACAAGGTGAAAGCCGGAAGTCCTTTATTCATGGATAAATACAGAAGTGAGATCTTTTTTACTTCGCCGGTAAGCGGTAAAGTGAAGGAAATCAGAAGGGGAGCCAAGAGAAAAATTCTAGATGTGATTGTAGAATCTGACGGCAAAAATGAATCGGAAGATTTCGGTGCTGCCGATATTTCCAAAGCCGGACGAGAGGAAATCGTGGAAAAACTGCTGAAAAGTGGTGTTTGGCCGGTGATCAGACAACGTCCTTATTCGACTATTGCAGATTCAAAAGACACGCCCAAGTCTATTTTTATCGCAGCTTTCGAAAGCGGCCCGCTCGCTCCTGATTATGATCTTCTGCTCCATAACCACGGAACGGATTTTCAGGCAGGATTGGATATCCTCAAAAAACTCACAAGCGGAAAAATCTATTTAAATGTTCATGCTAAGAAGACTTTCTCGAAAGTTTTCCTGAATGCAAAAAACGTAGAAATCAACAGCTTCCAGGGGCCGCATCCCGTGGGAAATATCAGTGTTCACATCAGCCGTCTTGATCCTATCAATAAAGGTGATATTGTATGGTATGTGAATCCGCAGGATGTACTGATCATCGGCCGTTTGTTCCTGACCGGAAAATATGATGCCTCCAAGATGGTTGCATTGACGGGCTCGGAAGTAAAGCGTCCGAAATATTATAAAACCTACAAGGGAGCTTCGATCGAAGGAATGCTGGCAAACAATACCACGGATGTGGAAATCCGCCACATCAGCGGGAACGTGCTGACAGGAACTACCCTCGAAAAAGACGGTTTTGTAGGATATTACGACAATCAGGTTACGCTGATTCCTGAGGGAAATTATTCCGAGTTTCTGGGATGGATCACCCCCGGTTTCGGAAAGTTCAGCATCTCCAATACCTTTCCGAAATTCCTTTATCCCAATAAGAAATACAGACTCGACACCAACCTGCACGGAGGCAAAAGAGCCTATGTTATGACCTCGGTGTACGGAAAAGTTTTCCCGTTTGATATTTTCCCGATCCAGCTTATCAAAGCAATTATGGTGGAGGATATCGATGCCATGGAAAACCTGGGAATTTATGAAATCGATGAAGAAGACTTTGCCTTGTGCGAAGTTGTTGACGTGTCAAAAACCGAAATCCAGCAAATCGTTCGCAAGGGCCTGGATTTGATACGCAAAGAAATGAGTTAGTAAAAACGGAAATTGAAATATTCGCATGAAAGCGCTTAGAAATTACTTAGATAAACAAAGACCGAAATTTAGAGAAGGCGGAAAATTCGCAAAGTTCGAATCGACTTTCGAAGCCTTTGATACTTTTCTTTTTGTTCCGGATACCGTAACGAAGAGTGGCTCCCACATCCGGGATGCCGTGGATATGAAACGGACCATGATGTTCGTGATTTTTGCCTTGATGCCTGCTCTTTTGTTCGGCACATGGAACATCGGATACCAGCATTTTCTTTCTTACGGACAAACTCCCGGTTTCTGGCCGGATTTTGTTTACGGTCTTGGAAAGATCGTTCCGCTGATCATAGTATCGTATGTGGTTGGTTTGGGAATTGAGTTCATCTTTGCCCAGATCCGTCACGAAGAAGTTAACGAAGGTTACCTGGTGACCGGGCTGTTGATCCCGTTGATCGTTCCGCCCGATCTTCCGCTTTGGGAACTTGCTGTTGGCGTTGCTTTTGCCGTACTTTTCGGTAAGGAAGTTTTCGGAGGAACCGGTATGAATGTGTTTAACCCTGCTTTAATCGCCCGGGCATTTATTTTCTTCGCCTATCCTTCCAGCATGTCAGGAAGCAAGGTTTGGATTGCCGATAAGCTTGACACTTTCTCAGGAGCTACTCCGCTTGGAAAATTGCTCACCAATACCGCACCGACATTAAACCATGTTGGACTGCCTTCCGTACATGACATGTTTTTTGGGTTTATGCCCGGTTCTGTGGGCGAGACATCCACATTTTTGATTTTGATCGGTGGATTGTTTCTTCTGATAACCGGAGTCGCCAACTGGCGGACCATGCTTTCGGTTTTCGCCGGCGGATATTTGATGGGCCTGATCTTCAACCTCTGGGGTGCCAATGCATACATGACCCTTCCTGCATGGGAACATTTCATCATGGGAGGCTTTGCTTTTGGTGCCGTATTTATGGTAACAGACCCTGTTACATCAGCGCAGACTTCTAAAGGAAAATACATTTACGGTTTCTTTATCGGGATGATGGCGATTTTGATCCGGGTGATCAACCCGGCGTATCCTGAGGGGATGATGCTTGCTATCTTGCTGGGTAACGTCTTTGCCCCGTTGATCGATTATTTTGTCGTGAAAGCAAATGTCAAGAAACGTTTAAAACGTGTGGAATTAGCTGTTAATCAAAAGTAAATTAAGTATTATGTACTCGAACGGATATATATTCAGATATGCAAGTATCATCGTGATTCTGGCAGCTGCTTTTCTTTCTGCGGCATCTGTATTGCTCAAGCCATTTCAGGAAAGAAATATTGAAATCGACAACATGCAGGGGATCCTTTCGGCCGTAAAAGTTCCGGGTGTCACCGCACAAAATGCCATTCCTCAATTTAACAAATACATTGTGGAAGAGCAGGTGATTGATCCCAAAACCGGAGATGTGTTGAATGACTATACAAAAAGTCCCAAAGAAAACGCACCTGCATTTAAAATTGATCTGAAAACAGAATTATATAATAAAGCACATAACAAACCTTATAAACTTCCTTTGTATATCGCAGAAGTGAACAATCAGAAGATTTACATCATACCGATGTACGGTCAGGGATTGTGGGGACCCATCTGGGGAAATGTGGCGCTGACATCGGATTTTAAGACCATCATCGGCGTTTATTTTGATGATGAAGAAGAAACCCCTGGTTTGGGTGGTGAAATCAAATCGGCTCATTTCAAAGATCAGTTTGTCGGAAAGACCATTTTTGACAAACATGGTAATTTTACTTCTATTATCGTTGAAAAAGGCGGTATCGGGAAATTACCATCTGATATGCGGATTCATGGTGTAGATGCACTTTCCGGAGCCACACTGACCAGTAACGGGGTGAACGATATGTTCGCAAATGTGCTGAAGAGTTATTTACCTTACATTAAGAAACATAGTTAAGACATAAAAATATGAGTACTAAAAATCAGGAACGCGAGCCCATATTTTCTGCGGCAAACCTAAAATTACTGACCGGTCCGTTGAACCTGAACAACCCGATCACCGTTCAGGTATTGGGGATATGTTCTGCCCTGGCTGTGACGGCAAAGATGAAACCGGCCTTTGTGATGGCTTTGTCCGTGACGGTGGTTACCGGTTTTTCAAATCTGGTGATCTCCTGGCTCAGAAACGGAATCCCGCCCCGCATCAGGATCATTGTCCAGCTGGTAGTAGTAGCTGCCCTGGTCATCCTGGTAGACCAGTTGCTGAAAGCTTTTGTTTTCGACGTCAGTAAGCAGCTTTCGGTATTTGTGGGGTTGATCATTACCAACTGTATTATCATGGGCCGTTTGGAAGCTTTTGCTATGGCTAACAAACCCTGGCCTTCGTTTTTGGACGGTATCGGTAACGGCTTGGGATATGGAATGATCCTGCTCATCGTAGCTTTCTTCAGAGAACTGTTTGGTTCCGGAACACTTTTTGGTTATCACATTGTTCCCGAAAGCCTCTACCACATGGGTTATCAGAATAACGGCATGATGATCCTGCCTCCCATGGCTCTGATTACCATCGGTACCATCATCTGGGTACAACGTACCTTCAAGCGTTCATTAATAGAAAATTAGTCAACTTCAAAGAATAATATTATGCAGGAAGTATTTAACATATTTGTAAGGTCGATCTTTATAAACAACATGGTGTTTGCCTACTTTTTGGGCATGTGCTCTTTCCTGGCCGTGTCGAAAAGTGTGAGCACCTCTGTGGGTTTGGGAGCCGCCGTGACTTTCGTGCTGGGAATCACCGTTCCTGTGAACTACCTTTTAAATGTTTATATTTTGAAACCAGGTGCTTTGGCCTGGATTTCACCGGCTTTCGGAAAACTCGACCTCGACTTTTTGAGTTTCATTATTTTCATTGCTGTGATTGCAGCCATGACCCAGTTGGTTGAAATGGTCGTTGAGAAATTCTCTCCCAGTTTGTACAACTCGTTGGGAATCTTTCTTCCTCTTATCGCTGTGAACTGCGCCATCCTCGGAGGTTCTTTGTTCATGCAACAGAGAGACTATCAAAGCCTTGCTCAGGCTACTGCGTTCGGATTTGGTTCGGGCTTCGGTTGGTTCCTCGCTATCGTGTCTATTGCCGCCATTCGTGAGAAAATCCGATACTCAAATGTGCCTCCCGGATTGAAAGGAATTGGGATTACATTTATTTTAACCGGTCTGATGGCCATCGCTTTCATGAGCTTTTTGGGGATTAAAATCTAAAAATTTATTTGACGATGATGATATTAGAACTAGGAATTAGCACTATCCTACCGATTAGTATAGCGGTTTTTCTTCTCGTTATTTTACTTCTGGTGGCCATCCTGATGTTTGCTCAGGCGAAACTGGTTCCCAAGGGAAAGGTGAAGATCAAGATCAATGGCGAAGATGAACTGGAGGTAAATCCGGGTTCCTCTCTGTTATCCACACTGGCAGCCGAGAAGGTTTTTCTTCCTTCGGCTTGTGGTGGCGGCGGAACCTGTGGCATGTGCCGTGTTCAGGTAAATGAAGGTGCTGGCAGTATCCTGCCAACAGAAACCGGCTTTTTCTCCCGCAGGGAACAACAGGAACACTGGCGTTTGGGCTGCCAGGTGAAGGTGCGTGAAAATCTCGAAATTGACGTTCCGAAAGAAGTCTTCGGAATCAAGAAATGGGAATGTGAAGTGGTATCGAACCGCAATGTGGCAACCTTTATCAAGGAGTTCGTTGTGAAATTGCCCGAAGGCGAGAACCTGGACTTCCGCTCCGGTGGATACATTCAGATCGACGTTCCCAAGACCGAGGTGCACTACAAAGACATGGATATTGATGAGCGGTTCCGTGACGACTGGGATAAATTTAAGATGTGGGATCTCACCATGAAGAACCCCGAGCCGATCTACCGTGCTTACTCCATGGCCAACCACCCGGCTGAAGGGAATTTGATCATGCTGAATATCCGTATTGCCACTCCCCCCTGGGATCGCAAGAAAAATGGTTTTATGAAGGTGAATCCGGGAATTTGTTCCTCTTATGTTTTCTCAAGAAAACCGGGTGACAAGGTAACCATTTCAGGCCCTTACGGGGAATTCTTTATCAAGGATACGCAGCGCGAAATGATGTTTATCGGTGGTGGTGCCGGTATGGCGCCCATGCGTTCGCATATTTTCCATCTCTACAAAACGGCACACACCGACCGTAAAGCTACATTCTGGTATGGCGGCCGTTCGCTGAAGGAGCTGTTCTACATGGATCAGTTTGAGGAAATCCAGAAGGATAATGACAACTTTAATTTCGAGGTGGCTTTGTCAGAGCCTCTTCCCGAAGATAACTGGAGTGGCAAGACGGGATTTATTCACCAGGTGGTGTATGATTCTTATTTGAAGAATCATCCTGAACCGGAAGAAATTGAATACTACCTCTGCGGCCCGCCGATGATGATCAGTGCAGTGATGAAAATGCTGGACGATCTGGGTGTTCCGCCTGAGATGATTAGCTTTGACGATTTCGGAAGCTGATACTCTTAAAAAGAAAAACGAACATGGGTTCTTCAAAAGAGAATCCATGTTTTTTTTTCATATACATTTGCCTGTTTTTTTGGTAACAGTTTTCAACGGAAAAAGGAATTTAAACAATGAAAATAAAAAATTTACTGGTTGTAGTATTGTCCCTGCTGTTAGTGGGAATGATGAGCTCTTGCGGGCCTAAAAGTGAAGAACAACCCGTCCATTTACAGGGTGCCGCACAAGGCACCTATTACAACATGCTTTATTTCGATTCGCAACACAGGAATTTTCACACGCAAGTCGATTCAATTCTGACTGCGTTTAATCATTCGGTTTCACCATGGGATTCGACTTCCATCATTACCCGTGTCAATAATAATGATCCTGGAGTGGTGCTGGATTCCAATTTTATTGAGAATTTCAACTATTCTATGCAAGTTGCGGATTCGACGCATGGTGCATTTGACCCGACGGTAGGCCCGCTTTCAGAAGTCTGGGGTTTTGATAACGACAAACCTGAAAATGTTGACAAACGTGTGATTGACAGTATCATGCATTTTGTGGGGTATAAAAAAATGAAAATTGTAGATGGAAAGCTCATCAAAAGTGATCCCAGGATGCAGCTTGACTTCAATGGAATAGCACAAGGCTACTCTGATATGGTGGTAGCTAAATTTTTCGAATCCAAAGGAATCCACAATTATCTGATCGATATTGGAGGTGAAGTGCTGGGGGTGGGTCAGAAACCCAATGGCGACCCCTGGAATGTGGGCATCGAAAAGCCGGCCCCCAATGCAGATGCTCCCAGGACTCTGAAAGCTGTTGTCGCATTGAAGAACATGTCGCTGGCTACTTCGGGAAATTACAGAAAATATTATTTGATAAAAGGTAAGCGCTATGGACATACCCTTGACCCTTACACGGGATATCCAATACAACACAGATTGCTAAGTGTTTCGGTACTGACAAAGAATACGGCCCTGGCGGATGCGTATGCTACGGCCTTTATGGAAATGGGTTATGAGAAGTCAAGAAAATTCGTGGAGAGCCACCCCGGGCTGGACGCTTTTTTTATCTGGGCGGATAAAGAAGGCAGGTTCCGTACTTATGCAACAGCCGGGGTCAAAAAGATCATCATCAAAGACTTTAATTAATCAAAAAACAATAACCCGCTGATTAATATCCAATTAATTTATTTTTCATACATTTGACGCAGCTAAACCAAAACATCATGAAAAATATTGTGTTAATTCTCGTTTTGTTTTTATCGGGAAGTATGCTGAAGGCGCAGGAAGTGATGACTGATCTTCAGATTGCCAATCAGTTGGTTCAGTCTGATATTTCTTCCGTGAGTGATGCTTTCAATAAAATGGGTTTAACATTTCAGGTCATAAAGAGCAACCGACATAAAACCTCGGTTTTTGTTGAGGGAAGCAAGAATAATATGAAGAAATGGGAAATCGAGACGAAACGGGGTTCAGACCGTATGTTGCGAAGGGTAACGTTGATCGTGGTTGATTATCATATGGACAACGGCGGTGATTTTTTTGATTTGAAAAGATACCAGAAACCTCCGCGAAAAGCTTTCATCACCGGAAGGAAAGTAAAATACAAACTTTCCATGGGACGAAAGCTGAGTACGCTTACGGTTACAGCCGAATAAGGATGGCTCGGAAAAACAAGAAAGCCTGCTGAAAAGCAGGCTTTTTTTATCAGAATAAGTTAAGGTTCAGATCTTCTTCCTTCTCAGGTTCCTTGAACATGTCCAACTGGTTTGCGGTGGCATAAAATTTCGGGGGAACGACTTCCGAAAAATTTTCCGTATAATACCGGATACTTTTTTTAATAAGCTTGGTGGGAGTGGTTTTCCGGGCGTCGCAATAATTCTGTAAAGAGGCGAACTGTTTCTTGGAAAGTTTGAATTTTACCAGCTTATAAACCTGCTTTCTCTTTTTGGATTTAGCCATTCCCATCAAATTGGTTGGGTAAATATACAAAAATCTCAAATTTATCCCCGCAGACAGAGGTTGCCTGTAAGACTGAGCGCCTACGATATCAACCGTATTACTTCATCGGCATATTTTTGTGCTTTTTCAGGGCTCGTGGATTCGGCATAGATGCGGAGAATGGCTTCCGTGTTCGAGCCCCGCAGATGTACCCATCCGTCCGGGAAATCCACTTTTATGCCGTCGATATCCGTTACTGGAAACTGCGTATAATGTTGCTTTACTTTGTCGAATAGTGCTTTAACAGCTTCTTTATCAGCGCTGACATCCATTTTGTTCTTCGAGATATAATATTGAGGATAGGTGGCCCTGAGTTGAGAAACTGTCATTTTCTTTTGAGCCAGGTAGGTCAGAAACAGAGCTGTGCCTACCAAAGCATCACGGCCGTAGTGCAGATCGGGATAGATCACGCCTCCGTTGCCTTCACCGCCGATGACGGCATGGGTCTCCTTCATCCTGGCAACCACATTCACTTCTCCTACAGCCGAAGCAGTATACTGGCCTCCGGCGTTTTCTGTAACATCACGGAGTGCACGCGAGGATGAAAGGTTTGAAACCGTATTTCCTTTTTGATGTTGCAAAATATAATCGGCCACAGTGACAAGTGTATATTCCTCGCCAAACATTTCACCGTTTTCCATCACGAAAGCCAGCCGGTCCACATCGGGGTCCACCACGATGCCCAGGTCGGCTTTTTCCGTTACTACACGCCGGGATATCTCCTTCAGGTTTTCGGGAAGTGGTTCAGGATTGTGTGGAAAATGTCCGTCTGGTGTGCAATTCAACGCGATAACTTCCTGAACGCCCAGTGACTTTAATAATTTAGGGATGGCAATCCCGCCAGTGGAATTCACGGCGTCCACAACTACTTTGAATCCTGCAGATGCAATGAGATTTTTGTTCACCAGCTTGAGATTCAGTACTTCTTCAATATGTTTGTCGATAAAGGTGTGATCTTCCACGATCGTTCCCAGGTCATCGACATCTGCAAAATCGAAATCCATGGTTTCCGAAAGTTTCAGGACTTCTTTTCCCTGGGCATCGGACAGGAATTCTCCTTTTTCATTCAGCAACTTCAGGGCATTCCATTGTTTCGGATTATGACTTGCTGTGATGATGATCCCGCCATCGGATTGGGTTTTGATCACCGCCATCTCCACGGTAGGCGTCGTCGACAACCCCAGGTTGACCACGTGAGCTCCCATCCCGGAAACGGTAGCTGTAACCAGCGATTCCACCATCTTTCCTGAAATCCGTGCATCGCGACCCACCACAACCCGGATGTCCTGTTTGTTTTTCTCAGTTTGATGAAATTTTACAAAGGCTGCGGTAAATTTCACTACGTCCAGGGGGGTAAGATTGTCGTCGGTTTTTCCGCCGATGGTGCCGCGAATACCGGAGATGGATTTTATTAATGTCATGAGTTGCTGTTTATCAATTTTATAAAGAAAAGAACCTCAAATTCAAAGGTCGTGTAAAATTAAAGAAATATTCACGAGACTCCAATTTCCGTATCGGGAGATCTTCATGAATTCGTCACGTACAACGGGATAAATTTGGCCGGAGTTGTCTTTTTTGTTATAATTGCCTCAGGAGAAGGATCATCCCCGAAAGGGAGGACAATACGGAATGAACTTTTTAAAAATCTTTTGACTTTCAGAAAGGTATTAATCTTAATTTTGCTGAAGAATTAGAATCTATGAATGAAGATTTTGAATGGCTATCCGACAAAGATGTTACGGAACTGATAGAGCACTTTGAAGAGTTGATTAAAAACGGGGAAGGACATTTTTTCGATGTCGAGGAGTTTGAGGCCATCATCGATTATTATCTTGACCGCCATAAAAAAAGTATGTCACGGGCGGCCATAGCCCTGGCAAAAGAGCAGCATCCCAGCTGCAATTCTTTTAAGATAAGAGAGGTGCGTTTGTTGTCGATGGAATCGAAATACGATAAGGCGTTGCGGCTTCTGGATGAACTGGAACTGCTGGAACCCGGTGACGAAGATATTTATCTTACCCGCGGTGAAATTTACGGTATGATGGACCGCCACGAAGAGGCTATCGAAGCTTACAAAAAGGTCCTTGAATCGGAATCCGACCGCATTCCTGAAGTCCTTTCGAGTATTGCCTATGAGTATGAAAGCATGGATGATATAGAGAATGCAATGATCTATCTTGAAAAATCACTGGAACTGCAGCCTTACTCCGAAGAGGTGATACAGGATATTTCTTTCTTTTTTGATACGGTGGGCCGTGAGGAAGAGGCCGCTGAGTTTTACGCTTCTTTCCTTGAAAAATTCCCGTATTCAAAACATGCCTGGTTTCACCTGGGATATTTCTACAGCATGCTGGACTTGTATGAGCGTGCGGTGGAAGCTTACGAATTTGCCGTCGCCATCGACGATCAATATACGGCTGCTTTCCTGAATATGGCCAATGCATACAGCAATATGGGTCAGTACCGGAAAGCCATTAGTATTTATAAAGAGACTTTTAAGCTTGAAGATCCAGACCCCCTGACGTATTGTTATATTGGCGAGTGTTACGAAAATCTGGATGAATTGGAGCGGGCACTGGAGAATTTTAACCATGCCATTGATCTGGATAAAGGGATTGTGGATGCCTGGTCGGGAATCGCCCGGATCCTGGTGCGGCAGGGAAAGACAAAGACAGCCATTAAATATTATCAGGATGCCATCAAGATCTTTCCCCGGGAAGAGAATTTAAAATACGAACTGGGGGCTTTATATCTGCAAATTAACGAGCTGAAAAAGGCTGCCGAGATCTTTGAGCCCATCCTGAAAAACAACCCGGGCCACATTGAAGCCTGGATGAATTATTCCCTGATCTTTGCCCTGGAAAGCGATTTTGAAAAAGCGATCGCAATTCTGGAAAAGGGGATCAAAAGCAATCCGGAGGAGGCTACTTTATGGTACAGACTGGCCGGATATCTTTACAGATCAGGCAGGATTGAAGAATCCTATTTTAATATGGAACAGGCTTTTAAACTGGATTTTGAAAAACACGACGAGCTTTTGGAATACCTACCAGAACTGATTGATGAGCCCAGATTCATTGAAATAGTAGAGATTTATAAAGACACAAACGACTAATACCAGATAAAATGAAAATGGATATTCAGTTAAATTTTATTCCTAAAAGGCCTGAAAAACCCAGGACTGAAGGAATCACAATGGTAATGGACAAAGGTCTGGGAATGCACGAAGCCGAAGATGTTGTGGAAACCGCCGCCCATCTGATTGACTTTATGAAATTGGGATTTGGTACTTCCTACGTAAACCAAAATGTCAAAAAGAAAATTTCCCTGTATCAGAAAAACGGGATTAAAGTTTACCCGGGCGGTACGCTGTTCGAGGCTTTTTGTATCCGCAATCAGTTTGATGATTATCGACGGTATATCGAAAAGTTGGGTTTCGATGCCGTAGAAATTTCTGACGGTTCCATGACCATCCCTCACGATAAAAAGTGCGAGTATATCAACGTGCTGGCGCGTGATTACACTGTGGTGTCTGAAGTGGGCTCCAAGATTGCAGGACTGGAAATTCCGATCCCGCAATGGATCAGCCAGATGAAATCGGAACTGGAAGCAGGATCATTTAAAACCATCGCCGAGGCAAGGGAAAGTGGCACGGTTGGGATTTACGATCTGAACGGAAAAGCCAATTTTGAGCTGATCAGCGAGATTTCGAAGCATCTACCGTTTGAAAGCATCATATGGGAAGCCCCCCAGAAATCGCAGCAGGCTTGGTTTATTGAGCATTTCGGTGCCAACGTAAATCTTGGAAATATTGCGCCGGTTGAGATCATTCCGCTGGAAACTCTGCGCCTGGGACTGCGTGGTGATACTTTTATGCATTTTTTACCTGAAGAGCTCAGACAATAAATTTTGATTCTTCTAAAAAATACCTGTTAAACAATCGATTCGTTATGGAGGCAAATCCATTTCAGGGACTTTTTGAACGTCAGCAAAAATTTTTTCTGACAGGAAAAACCTTGAATTTTGCTTTCAGAAAAAATGCTTTACGGAAGCTAAAATCTACTATCCGCGAACATGAAAATGATTTCTATGAAGCGTTGTTTCAGGATCTGCACAAATCACGGTTCGAATCCTATGGCACAGAGATCGGATTTGTGCTGGAGGAGCTCAGTTACAATCTGAAGAAACTCAAAAGATGGATGAAATCTAAAAGGGTTTCTTCCGGGATTGTGAGTTTCCCGGCAAAGAGCCGTATTACGCATGAACCTGTGGGTACTGTTCTGATCATCGCTCCATGGAATTATCCTTTTCAACTGCTGATGGCGCCGCTCATCGGCGCTATCGCCGCCGGAAATACAGTGATCCTAAAGCCGTCGGAGATTTCAGAGCACACTGGAGCGGCGATTGAGAGAATTCTCAATGCTGCCTTTGAGGAAGATTATATCCGTGTTGTGACCGGTGGTTCGGAGGTTTCTCAGCAACTTTTAGCGCTGGATTTTAATTACATCTTTTTTACCGGAAGCCCGCGAGTGGGAAAGATCATTATGCAGGCAGCCGCTAGGAAACTGATCCCCGTGACGCTGGAACTGGGAGGCAAAAGTCCCTGCATTGTAAGTAGGGATGTGGATTTGAAGCTTACCGCCCGGAGAATTGCCTGGGGGAAATTTCTGAATGCAGGACAGACCTGTATTGCACCGGACTACCTGTTGGTTCATGAAGAGATCAAAGAGGCTCTTCTCAGGGAAATTGAAAATACAATCCATCAATTTTTTGGTAAAGACGTAAGACAAAGTCCGGATTATCCCAGGATCATTTCAAGGCCCAATATGGAGCGACTGGCAACTTTGCTGGAGGGTGTCAAGGTTGTTTCGGGCGGAAATTATGATATGGATGAACGCTATTTTGAACCCACGCTGGTAGATGAGGTGGATTTTGAAAAACCGGTTATGCAGCAGGAGATCTTTGGACCTATCCTGCCGGTCATCACTTTTCAAGATGTGGAGGAAGCCATTCGTAGGGTAAACAGCAGGCCGCGACCGCTGGCATTGTACGTTTTTGCAAAAAATAAGGGATTTCAGAAAAAAATCATTTCGGCTATTCCTGCCGGAGGGGTCACAGTAAACGATACGCTGATGCACATCGCCGGCAGTAAGCTTCCCTTTGGTGGCGTAGGAAACAGTGGCATCGGAAAATATCACGGGTTTGAAAGTTTCCGGGCTTTTTCAAATATCAAACCCATTGTGTATCGCGGGCGCTGGATTGATGTTCCCATTCGCTATGCCCCTTACGGATCGAAGTTAAAGATCATAAAATATTTGATGCATTAACCAGATTGAAGTTTCCAAAACCGAATTAAGGAAATCACAGTTTTAACTATGAGAAAATATATTGTCAATGTCATTCAGGGAATCGCAGTGGGAGTGGCCAATATTATTCCGGGAGTTTCAGGTGGCACTATCGCCTTGATTATCGGAATATTTGAACGGCTGATCAACGCCATAAAATCGTTTAATCTGAATGCCCTCCGGTTGCTCTTCAAAGGCCGGTGGAAAGCTTTTGCCGAGGCAACAGATCTGTATTTCCTGCTTTCAATTTTTATCGGCATTGGTTTGGCCATCATCTCGCTGGCAAGACTTTTTGACTTTCTTTTCAAGAACTATCCGGTTTATATCTGGTCGTACTTTTTCGGTCTGGTGCTGGCCAGTATTTATTTTGTGGCTAAAGCCGTTGATAAATGGCGGTTTAGTGTCGTATTTTTTTTAGTGCTGGGCACTGCCGTTGCCGCCATGATCTCCTTTATTCATCCAGCCACCGAGAATGCCCACCCCGGATACTTGTTTCTGGCAGGGGTGATTGCGATCTGCAGCATGATCCTCCCGGGATTGTCGGGTTCGTTTGTGCTGATCCTTCTGGGTGATTATCAGCTGGTAGCGATTCATGCCATCAATACAATAGATTTTACTATCCTGGTCCCCTTTGCATTGGGATCCATCGTAGGACTGATTGCATTTTCACATTTGCTTTCCTGGGTTCTAAAAAGATATAAAGATCAGACCATCGCCATGCTGACGGGTTTTATCCTTGGGTCTATGAATGTACTATGGCCCTGGAAAACGGCAGAATACTTAATGGACACCACCGGGCAGGTTGTGATAAAACACGGACACAAAGTCGTTACACATTATGCCAGCACCTTGCCTTCGCATTTTGGAGCGGAAGCGTTATGGGCCATTATTATCATGATTATCGGGGTTTTGTCGTTGACCGGTGTAGAGTTGCTGGCAGGCAGCAAATCAAAAAACGAAGCGGGTTAGTTTATCTTAGTTATTGATTATTGAAAGCGGTTGTGGTAAAATAGTGTATTTTTGTTCTGATTAAGCCACCCGTTAGTTTAGGCAACATTATGGAGTTGTACGGTCTTTTAGGGAAAACATTGAAACATTCTTTTTCAGAAGATTATTTTGGGAAAAAGTTTGAAAATGAACATATTCCTGCAGAATACCGTTTGTTCGAGTTCGATGAAGTCCCTGACCTGCATGTTTTTGCAAAGGAAAATCCACATCTCAGAGGCTTTAATGTGACCATTCCTTATAAAAGAAAGATCATTGCTCAGCTTGATGAGATGAGCAACCTGGTCAGGATGACAGGCAATGCCAATGTTGTGAAGGTTGTCCGCAGGAGCGGTAATATCAAGCTGGTGGGTTTCAATACCGATGTTAACGGCTTTGAGCGAAGCCTGGAGCCCTTGATTAAAAAAAGAGACAATTTACGTGCCCTGATCCTTGGGACCGGCGGGGCAGCGCATACAGTAGCCTTTGTCCTGCGAAAAATGGGGATTTATTTCTATTTCGTCACGAGAAACCCCTACAAGGTGGAGATGATAGGTTATTCCTATATTACTTCAGAAATTCTCCAAGAGTGCCAGCTGATTGTAAATGCAACACCTATCGGGATGTATCCTGAAGTAGAAGGTTACCCGCACCTCCCTTATAATAGCCTGGGCCCGTCGCATATTTTGTATGATTTAATCTACAATCCGGCTGAAACCCTTTTCCTGAAAAAGGGCAAAGAGAAAGGTTCGGTCATTAAGAACGGACTGGAAATGCTTGAAATTCAAGCTGAGGAGTCCTGGAAAATTTGGAAAAATAAATCAGGTTTTTTGTTATGAAGGTTGTAATTTCCGGGTACGGTAAAATGGGAAAGACCATCGAAGCCATTTGCCGTGAGCGGGGTCATGAAATTGTGGCCGTACTGGATGAAGAAAAAGATTGGGAACAAATAAGTCAGGTCGTTACTGAAGATACGGTTTTGATTGATTTTTCGATGCCCGGAGTGGCGGTGGGAAATCTTCTCAGGAGTTTTGACCTTGGATTGAATGTGGTTTCCGGAACCACAGGTTGGTATGACCGGCTGGAAGAAGTGAAGTCGGTGTGCCTTGCCAAGGATACGGCGCTGATGTATTCACCGAATTTTAGCCTGGGGGTTAACGTGTTGTTCTATGTGAATAAAATTTTAGCCGGTGTGATGTCGAAAATGGAAGGATATCATGGTAAACTGAATGAAACGCATCATATTCACAAGCTGGATGCGCCCAGTGGAACTGCCCTGCGCCTGGCTCAGGATATTCTGAAAGAAAACAAAAGTCTTTCGCGTTGGGTTGATCATGAAAGTGAAAACCCAGGGGAATTTCCTGTTATATCTTTTCGTGAAGGAGAAGTTCCGGGAACGCATGAAATTATATACGAATCGGAAGCTGATTTACTGTCGCTGAAACACGAAGCAAAGAACAGGAAAGGCTTTGCGCTGGGTGCGGTGTTGGCCGCGGAATTTCTGAACGGAAAACAAGGGATATTTACCATGGAGGACTACCTCAGGACCCTGGGGATGGACTTGTAGTGACGCTCCGGCCGGATTTTCCGCCGGATTTTCTTTTACCTTTGACGATGTTCTTTTAATAAAATTTAACGAGTTAAAAACGTGGAATTTGCTAATTTGCAGCTCCTTAAAAATATTACCAGATGATTGAATTATTAATCTTTTTGCCTCTCTCATTTACGGTTCCGACGATTTTTATGTGGGACCAGTTTCGAAAAGCCGGACGTAAATCGTGGGAAACACTCGTTCCTTTCTATAATCTATACGTTTTTCTGAAAATCATTAAAAAACCCTTGTGGTGGTATCTGTTGTTGCTGATCCCCTTCATCAACGTTTTTATGTACATGCTGATGCTGGTGGAAATGGCAAAATGTTACGGAAAATTCGGTCTGGGAGAACAGTTTCTGGCTGTGGTAATTCCTTTCATTTATTTCCCCTATCTGGCTACCCGTCCTGATGAGAACAAATTCCTGGATCCTGCAACCCGGGTGGAGCCGCCGAAAACAGCCACCCGCGAATGGATTGATGCCATCGTTTTTGCCGTGGTGGCTGCCATGATTATCCGGACATTTTTGATCGAAGCCTATACGATCCCTACTTCATCGATGGAGAAATCGTTGCTGGTAGGCGATTACCTGTTTGTCAGTAAAATCGCCTACGGCCCCAAGATTCCCAACACGCCGTTGGCGTTTCCTTTTGTTCACAATACACTGCCTTTTTCCAAAACGGTGAGTTCTTATCTCGATTGGATTGAACTGCCTTATCTCAGGCTTCCGGGTTTAGAAAAGGTACACCGAAACGATGCGGTAGTTTTTAATTACCCTGAAGGGGATACGGTTTCAACTACATACCAGAGTAATGAAAGTTACTATCAACTGGTCAGATATTTTGGCAGGAAAGAGGTGTGGTCTGATAAAGCCAAGTTCGGAGATATTATTTACAGACCGGTGGATAAGGAAGAAGACTTTGTGAAAAGGTGTATCGGACTTCCTGGAGACACGTTGCAGATCGTCAACCGGAAAGTATATATCGATGGTAAAGAAAACCATGATCCTGGTAAAAAGGAGTTTCAATATTATGTTGTTACCAATGGTGAAGCCATCAATCCTCTCATCTTGCAAAAGCTGAATGTTACCGAAGGCTGGCCTTCCAATGTGCCGGGACGCTTTGTGTATATGCTTACAGATGCAGCCCGCGATTATATTGCCAAACTTCCTATCGTAAAAAAAGTGGTGGTGTTTAATAAGCCTGCCGGCGAAGCCGACCCGGAATTGTTTCCGCACGATACGGTAGATTATAAATGGAACCGCGATAATTACGGCCCTATCTACATTCCGAAAAGGGGCGCTACCATTTCACTGAATCTGAAAAATCTCCCTATTTATCGCCGGGTTATCAGCGTTTATGAGCACAACAAACTTCAGGTAAATGACGGGAAGATTTACATTAACGGAAAAGAATCCACCCATTATACCTTTAAGATGGATTATTACTGGATGATGGGAGACAACCGCGACAACTCTGCAGACTCGCGCTACTGGGGTTTTGTTCCCGAAAACCACATCGAGGGCAAAGCGGTGTTTATCTGGATGTCGTTAGATCCTCACAAGTCCCTGTTGGATGGTAAAATCCGATGGAACAGATTGTTTACACTGGTGAAGTAAAGAAGACGGAAGATAGAAGTCTTTGATGCCCTCTGATCGTAAGTAACGGCTCAGAACTCCGAACTACTGCAGTTTGTAGCCTTTGAAATCTTTCAGCAGGATTCTGACAGGATACCAGCTCGCCAGAAACCCGATGATCTGGACGGTGAAGAAGACGTAAATAAAGTCGAAAAATTCCATTTTTACCGGATAGGCATTGATGATATAATCACCGGTGCCATTGCCCAATTTTACAAACCCATACTTTTGCTGAAGGTACAAAATGATAAAGCCTAACAGTAAGCCTAACACGGAACTGATCAGGCTGATCAGTATGCCCTGCCGCAGGAAGATCTGCTGTACGGATTTTTTGTCGGCCCCCATACTTTTCAAAACGGCGATGTCCTTTACTTTTTCCACGATCAGCAATGAAATGGAACCGATCATATTGAAGGAAGCCAGAATTAAAATGAAAACCAGGATCAGGAAAACCGCCATTTTCTCAGATTTCATGATCTTATAAAGTGTTTCGTTTTGCTGGAAACGGTTCTTCACTGAGAATTGTGTCCCAACAATCTGTTCCACTTTTTGTTGCAGCGTTTCTGACGGATTATGGTTGTTTACATAAAGTTCCACGGAAGTGACTTCATCTTTGTAATTCATGAGCTGGCGTGCCAGCCGGAGCGGGACCAGCACATATTTCTGATCAAAATCCTGCTGAACAGAGAAGACACCGGCTATAGGAACATTGCCTTCGTTGAAGGCATTTTCAAAACTGAGCAGGGAGTTAGTTCCTCTGCGGGGAACAAAAATTCCCAGCGGATCACTTCTGTCACCCGGGCTCAGTCCCAGCGACCAGGCTATCCCGGCTCCCACCACGGCATAATTAATATTACCGGACTCCAACACAAAAGTTCCGGCCTGCATCAGGCTGTCCAGTTTGCTGACTTTCATAAAATCCTTCCCGTAGCCTTTGATTTTGCCGATGTATTGTTTGTCGCCGTATTTGAACAAAGCATCTTCTTCTACCACCGGTACCAGACAGATCACCCCCGGGAGTTTATTCAGCTTTTCCACCGGAAACTCCTGGTAGTGAAACGTTTTTCCTTCCTTTGTGGTAATTACTAAATCTGGATTGATGGATTTATACAGCGATTTAATGACCCCTTCGAAACCATTGAACACGGAAAGCACAATGATAAGGGCCGCAGTCCCGATGCCCAAACCCAGCATGGAAATGGCAGAGATTAAGTTGATGAGATTATGCGACTTCTTTGAAAAAAGATATCGCCTGGCCATAAACGAAGGAAAATTCATAGCGCTTCCGCTCTTTTGAATACAAATATCCGATATTTCCCCGAACTTATCCTGAAATATTTCTGTTTGATGACGCAGTGCTGAACGCTGTCGAAATAATCCTTGAAAATGAAAGCAATAACTACCATCATGTGGATTATTCTTAATTTTGCCGGAAATACTTATTCTGATTAAAATTGGTTTTGAACCGTTGAGATGAAGTTGTTTTGTAGAAGATACGGAGATTCGGGAGCGCAGCCGCTGATCATTTTACATGGACTATTCGGGACGTCAGACAACTGGGTAAGCTACTCCCGGAGGATTGCTGATGAAGGTTTTGAAGTTTTTGCGCTGGATCAGCGCAACCATGGACAGTCGCCTAAGAGCCCTGCTTTTAATTACCTTGCCCTGACGGATGACCTGTATGAGTTTATTGAGGATCACGGAATAGAGAACCCGGTTTTGCTGGGGCATTCTCTGGGTGGGAAAGTAGCCATGCGTTTCACCCTGGAAAACCCTGAGTTAGTGAAAAGACTGGTTGTGGTGGACATTAGCCTGAAGTCGTATCCGCCCAGGTTGGAGCATCTGAAGATCATTAAAGCCATGCGTACCTTAGATCCGTCACAAATCAGCAACCGAAGTGAAGCGGAAGAAAAAATCGCCGGAATGTTGCCTGAGATGCGCATCCGTCAGTTTGTGCTGAAAAACCTGCACCGGACCCCGGAGAATGGCTTTGAGTGGCGACTGAATATCGACGGAATAGAACCGAATCTGAATGAAATGTTTGACGGTATAAATCTGGATGAAACTTTCGAAAAGCCTACGCTTTTCATCAAAGGGGGCGCTTCCAACTACATTGTACTCGACGATTTTCCGCATATCCGGAAAAACTTCCCGAACGCTGAGATCATCACCATCGACGGGACTTCACACTGGGTGCAGGTAGAAGCCCCGGAGCGTTTTTTTCAACTGACTTCCGGATTTATGAACGGCAACCCGTCGTGGTATGGAGATGTACAACAGGGAGCCGAAAGAAATTAACTCCTTCACTGGCACAATATTTATTTTTTATAAGCTCATACGGGTGAATTGAAAATTTCACTGGCATGAAAAATGAAAGGATTCTGCATCATAATTAATGCAGAAACCTTTCAGAACATCCTCCGAAATTGTGAAGTTTAGAGTCTCGAATGATTTTCGGAAAGTGAAGAGATAGAAATTTATTTTGAAGAATATGAAAAGATTAAGTAACTTTATCCAAAATAGTTCAGAATGAAGAAAATAAGGGCAGCGGAGGAAAAATCTACAGTAGAAAAGACAACATTAAAAGATGGGACCGATCTATTCCCGATTGTTGGTATTGGGGCATCTGCCGGTGGGCTGGATGCATTGGAACAATTTTTTCAAAACATGCCTGAAAATTCAGGGATGGCTTTTGTGGTGATCCAGCATCTCGATCCAAATCACAGCGGTATTATGCCTGAGCTATTACAGCGCATAACTTCCATGAAGGTCTTTCAGGCAGCGGATCACCTGAAGGTAAAACCAAATTATGTGTATGTGATTCCTCCCAACAAAAGTCTTGCGATTTTGAAAGGGTCGCTTCATTTGTTCGATCCGGTTGAATCGCGAGGTCTGCGTCTGCCCATTGACATTTTCTTTCGATCACTGGCTGATGACTGTCTCGAAAGAAGTATTGGGATTATCCTTTCGGGGATGGGGTCTGATGGTAGTCTGGGCCTTCATGCCATTAAAGAAAAAAACGGACTTGTACTTGTCCAGGAGCCTTCATCAGCCAAATTTGATTCCATGCCCCGCAGTGCTATTGATTCTGTGGTAGTTGATATTGTGGCTCCTGTTAATGAATTGCCAGGTAAACTGATTTCTTTTCTCAAGTTAAATCCGGGAAGTAATAAAAAAATTAAAATTGAAAGTAAAGAAAGAAGCAACATTGATAAAATTATCATCCTGATCCGTGATCAAACCGGCCATGATTTTTCTATGTACAAGAAAACCACATTGTTCCGAAGGATAGAAAGACGAAAAGGGGTTCATGAAATTGAAAATATCGCCAACTATGTTCGTTTTTTGCAGGAAAACCCGAATGAGGTAGAGATACTTTTTAAAGAATTACTTATCGGGGTTACGAGCTTTTTCCGTGATACAGCCGTGTGGGAAATGCTCAGGGAAAGAGTACTTCCGGGAATGATAAAACAACTCCCCAATGATTACCAAATGCGTGCCTGGGTTACGGGATGTTCCAGCGGTGAAGAAGCCTACTCGCTGGCCATTGTTTTTAAAGAGGTAATGGAAGATTTTGGGAAGCATAAGAACATATCATTACAAATATTTGCAACTGATATCGATAATGATGCCGTTGAAAAAGCCCGAAAAGGTTTTTTTCCAAAAAATATTGCTTCAGATATCTCACCTGAGCGGATCAACCAATTTTTTAACCCTGACGGTGAAGGTTACCGCATTAAAACTTCCATTCGCGAAATGGTGGTGTTTGCATCCCAGAATGTAGTCAGGGATCCTCCCTTTACAAAGCTTGACATTCTCACTTGCCGCAACATGCTTATATACATGGAGCCCGTATTGCAAAAAAAGCTCATGACTCTTTTTAGTTACAGCCTTAACCCAGCCGGAATTTTGTTAATAGGGACTTCGGAAACACTCGATCTCCAAAATGAAGCCTTTAAAGTGGTAGATCCAAAACTTAAGATTTTTAAACGATCAACAACAAATTTGGTGAGAGAATTCGTAGATTTTCCGAGCTCTTTCGACCATCCGAAAATATCGGCAGACGAGACGGCTCTTCCCCCAAAAAATATTGACAACGTGCAGTCGGTTGTCGATCAGATTTTAATACAGCGGTTTGCGCCTGCAAGTGTTCTTGTGAACAATCGGGGCGATATCATATATATTACCGGGCGCACAGGAAAATATCTTGAACCGGTTGCAGGAAAGGCAAACTGGAACATCCATGCCATGGCGCGCGAGGGATTGCGCCAGGAACTTCTGACTGCATTCCGCAAAATATCAAATAATTTTGATCCGATAATTCTCCACAATTTAAAAGTCGGAACCGACGGGGGTACCCAATATGTTACCGTAACGGTTCAACGTATTGACAATCCTGAATCCATCAGAGGCATGATTATGGTGGTTTTTAAAGATATAGAAACCCCGCTTTCGAAGTCTAGTGCATCTGCAAAAGGTACCGGTCACGTTTCCGCCGCAATACAGAAGGAGTTGGAACTTGAACTAAAACGCGCGAATGAGGAGATCCAAAGCATTCGGGAGCAGATGCAAACATCTCAGGAAGAATTGAAATCTGCGAATGAAGAGCTGCAATCAACGAACGAAGAACTTCAATCTGCCAACGAGGAGCTTACCACATCCAAGGAAGAAATGCAAAGTCTCAATGAGGAGCTTCAGACCGTTAATATAGAACTACAAAGTAAAGTGAGTGATTTTGTAAAGGCAAACGATGATATGAAAAACTTGCTTAATAGCACTGAAGTAGCTTCGCTGTTTCTTGATAAAGATTTAAATGTCAGGCGATTTACTGATGCGGTTACTACTATTTTTAAACTCCGTACCAGTGATATCGGCAGGCCTTTTACAGATATTGTCAACAGTTTGATATATAGTGAAATAGCTACCCGGGCGCAACAAGTAATCAAAACTTTAATTACAGTTGACGAGGCTGTAAAAACAAACGATGGAAAGTGGTATAATGTTCGTATTCTGCCTTATCGGACCATCGAAGACCGTATTGACGGATTGGTTATAACGTTTAATGATATTACAATAATGAAAAAGCTGGAAATGGAGTTACGCGAAGCCAGAGATGCATTGGGGAAAAGGAAATAAATGGCAAACCAACAAATGGAATCATGAAAAAAAAAGGAACATCGTCACAAGATGCTGACACACTTCGTCAAAAGGCTGAAGAGTTGCTAAAAATTAAATCTGCCGGTTCTACTATTGCCCTGGCGGAATCTGATGCACTAAGACTTCTGCATGAGTTGGAAGTACACCAAATTGAGTTGGAATTACAGAACAAGGACCTTGTTCAAGCCAAAGAAACTGAAAGGATTACAGCTGAAAAATACATTGCTTTATACGATTTTGCCCCTACGGGTTATTTTACACTTTCCACCGAGGGCAATATCATTAATTTGAACCTGACCGGAGCAAAACTGTTGGGTAAGGAACGAGGTCATTTAAAGAAAAGCAGATTTAATTTTTTTATATCTGACGATACAGCGCATATCTTTAACCGATTTTTCGAAAAAGTATTTAGTGGCAAAAGCAAAGAGTTTTGTGAAATAAGAATTAAGACCCCAGATGATACCCCGCTGTTTGTCCAACTGATTGGCATTACCGACAGTAATAGAGAATTATGTTTTTTAGCTGCAGTGGACATCACGCAACGCAGGTTGGCTGAAGACGTGTTGAAAGAAAGGGAAATTCAATTAAGGGAACTTAATGCCACCAAAGACAAATTTTTCTTCATCATTGCTCATGATCTGAAAAACCCTTTTAATAGCATTTTAGGCTTTTGTGAACTGTTAAAAAGAGAAATTGAATTCAAGGATTTTGAGGCCGTTGAGCAATATGCTGATATCATTTATTCTGGGGTTGACCGTACGTTAAAGCTGTTGGAAAACCTTTTAACCTGGGCAAGGGCGCAGCAAGGGAAAATCCCGTTTGTACCCAAAAGCATTTTATTGAATAAGATTGTTGATAGCCAAATTGAGGATTTAAGGTGTATTGCTGATCGTAAAAATATCAGGTTATTTTCCAATTTCCATCAAAAAATAACCATCATTGCCGACGAGAATATGATTAAAACAATTCTAAGAAATCTGATTTCTAATGCGATAAAGTTCACAGACAAAAATGGTACTGTCGGTATTAGTGCTGAAGTTAAAAACGGGAATGTTGAAACATCGGTTTTGGATGACGGGATGGGCATGACATCAGAGGAAATCAACAACCTTTTCAAAATGGAGACCAGTTTCTCAACTCCCGGCACAGAAAATGAAAGGGGGTCTGGTCTTGGATTGCTGCTTTGCATGGAGTTCGTAAAAAAGCATAATGGAAAAATATGGGTAGATAGTGAGCCGGGAAAAGGAAGCGTATTTAAATTTACAATTCCAATGTAAGTCCATGGGTTTTCCCTTATTCCTGAGGCATAAATTTAAAAAGCGTAGCACATTGAAATTTGTAAGCCAACGAACCTCGATAATGGAGCGTATCGTAATAAAGGGTGGCAACAAATAAAAATTTTTCTTCTTATTGATGCCACGACAGCTTGCCGAGAGGTAGTTCGTTTTTGAGCTGAAGATCAAATATTTTCGATAACTTATGTCGTACTGTTTCATTGGAAAAATTTAACTTTTTGCGGAAATACGAACGTTAAGTTTCTGTTAAAATTTATTTAAATAGGTACTTGATAACTGAAATTATATATTTTTGCGTGTTAGAAAATTGAAAACGTCGTTAGAAATTATGAAGTTTACTTTTAGCCATAACGTTTGTTGTTGTCATCTCAGGAATTACTTGGGAGACTGCTGTTGTTGCTAAAGAGGAAACATAAAAATAGATATCGAACCCTCAATGAGCCGCTAAGTCTCGTTGAGGGTTTTTTGTTAAATCATCATCAAATTAAAAATCATGGAAAACACAAATAAACCTTTGGAGCTCGTGGGTAAAACTCCGTTGATATCATTAAACAAGATCAGTTCGGACACCGGTGCCAACATCCTGGCGAAAGCCGAATTCATGAACAACGGCGGTTCTGTAAAAGACCGTATTGCCAAAGCCATGATTGAAAAGGCCGAAAGCGACGGCTCCTTAAAACCGGGAGGAACCATTGTGGAAGCCACCAGCGGAAACACGGGCATCGGCCTGGCCTGGGTGGGAAAAACCAAAGGCTACAACGTGATCCTGACTATGCCTGAATCCATGAGCCTGGAACGCCGAAATCTGTTGAAAGCTTACGGTGCCACGCTGGTGTTAACGCCTGCGGCTGAAGGTATGGGTGGCGCCATCGCGAAATCGCAGGAAATTGCAAAAAATGCAGAAAATTTTTTTATGCCCATGCAATTTGAAAACAGCGCCAATCCGTTGGCTCACTATAAAACAACAGGTCCTGAAATCTGGGAACAATCCGGAGGAAAAGTGGATGTTCTGATTGCCGGCGTGGGCACCGGAGGGACCCTCTCAGGAGCAGGAAGATATCTGAAAGAAAAAAATCCCGGCATCCGCATCATTGCTGTGGAACCGGAAAATTCTCCGGTGCTGTCCGGAGGTCAGAAGGGACCGCATAAAATTCAGGGTATCGGTGCCGGCTTCGTGCCGAAAACACTGGATACAACGATCTATGATGAGGTCATTAGGGTGAAAGATGAAGATGCCATGGAGATGGCCCGCAAAGTGGCTGTTGAGGAAGGCCTGATGGTGGGCATCTCATCAGGAGCCAATATTTTCGCATCTCACGAGTACGCAAAGAATCACAGTCAGGAAAAACTAAACATCGTAACCATTCTTTGTGATACCGGGGAACGCTATTTAAGTTCTGAATTGTTTAAATAAGAAGATCATGTTTTCAACCATAGAAGCTGCATACGAAAAGGATCCTGCGCTGAAGAAGGGTATTAACTTTCTGGAAGTCTTTCTTTATCAGGGGGTCTGGGCCATCTGGCTGTACCGGATCGCGCATTTTCTGTATGCTTTAAGAATTCCGCTGATACCACGGCTCATCTCTCAGATTGTCCGGATTCTTACCCTGATTGAAATCCATCCGGGGGCGAAAATCGGGAAAGCCTTTTTCATTGACCACGGAGCCGGCGTTGTTATTGGTGAGACCGCTGTTATCGGCGATAATGTGATGATGCATCACGGCGTTACCCTGGGTGGCCCCGGATGGTGGGCTGTAAGCAAAAAAAATATAAAAAGACATCCTACCATCGAGGATAGCGTAGTGCTGGGTGTGGGAGCGACCGTTTTGGGAGATATTACCATAGGCAGAAATTCGAAAATCGGGGCCAATGCCCTGGTAGTAAAGGATGTTCCGCCGGATTCCGTCGTGGTTGCCGAGTTGGGGAAGTATCTCTACTACAACGGGGAAAGAGTAGGTACATCCAGCCTCGAGATGCAACCCGGCATGTGGGTTATCTGAGCGTACAGTGCATTTTATAAAATGAAGCGGCAATGTTTCTTGTTTAGATATATTTCTAAATTAGAAAGTGAGTCGTAGTTCCAACAGAAGAAAGCGGAAGTTGCAGTAAATTTGCGACTTCATGAAACAGGGCTTTGTCAATATCAATTATGTGAACTGGAAGGAGCACCTTTCCAGGGGCTTGTGGCTCGTGGATTTCTGGGCCGACTGGTGTACGGCCTGTGTCGCGCAGGATAAAATTTACGATGAAATCGCCGACCTTTTCGGTGAAGAAATTTCTATCGGAAAAATTGATGTGAACGACAACCGCCTGCTGGCGGACCATTTCGGTGTTCGGAATATTCCGTTTCTGGTGGTCATGAATGAGGGTGAGATCAAAGCGCAGATGCCTGGTGTTCAGAGTAAAGAATATTTAATCAATCAAATAAAAAAACAAATTCTATGAGTGGATATGTGTGGATCATGGTAGGCATCCTGGCCGGATGGCTGGCCTATTCGTTTTACAAGCGATATAAACTGATCAATGCAGGTTCCGGAAAGCCGGATAGTGATAAACTGACCATTCTTACTGATGCTACTTTTAAAAAGCAGATCAGCAAAGGAGTGAGCCTGGTGGATTTCTGGGCCGACTGGTGTACCCCTTGCAAGATCCAGGGACCTGTGGTAAGCGATCTGGCAGACGAGATGAGCGACAAAGCAAAGATCTGTAAACTGGATGTGCAACACAACCAACGCATTTCCGGTGAATTGGGCATCAGAAACATCCCGACCATCATGATCTTTAAAGACGGGAAGATGGTCAATAAATTCGTAGGGGTAAAGACCAAGAATGTCCTGATGAAAGGGCTGAAAGCCGCACTGGAATCCTAGAATAAAGCGGGATTATTCCCTGTTTTTTGTGTCTATAATAATGGTTACAGGCCCGTCATTGATAAGTGAAACCTGCATTTCCGCTCCGAAGATCCCTGTTTTAGAAGGTTTCCAGAGTGTTAAGTCCATTGTTTTAATAAAGGATTCGTAGAGCGGGATTGCTTTTTCCGGTCGGGCTGCTTTAATGTAAGAAGGCCGGTTCCCTTTTTTTGTGCTGGCATGCAGCGTGAACTGGCTGATGATTAGTACTTCTCCTCCGGTTTCCAGGACGGAAAGATTCATAACCCCGTTTTCGTCATCGAAAACACGCAAACGCAAGATTTTGCCGCACAGCCATTCGATGTCTTCCTGATTATCGGTTTCTTCAATTCCCAGTAAGATCAGTAATCCGTTTCCAATTTCGGAATGTATTTTTCTCCCGATGGTTACCGAAGCATTTGAAACACGTTGAATGACTGCTCTCATGGTTTTTTGAATTGGTTTAAAATTCTTTCTCTACCGGTATTTATGCCCAAATTTTGGCTGTGCCTTCTTCAGCCGACAGGCTAATTTAGTACTTTTGACAAAAATAAAACAATGATTAAATTAAGCGTCAACATTAACAAAATAGCCACCATACGGAATGCACGTGGTGGTAACCTGCCGGATGTGCAGAAAGTAGCAGTCGATTGTCAACGGTTCGGAGCACAGGGAATTACGGTACATCCGAGACCGGATGAAAGGCATATTCGTTACAAGGATGTTGAATTGCTCAGACCTTTAATCACCACCGAATTCAATATTGAAGGCAACCCCATTCCTTCGTTTATCGATCTGGTATTGAAATTTAAACCCGACCAGGTGACGTTGGTACCGGATGACCCGGATCAGCTTACTTCGGACCATGGCTGGGATACCGTAAAACACCAGGCTTTTTTGCAGGATGTGATCGGCCGTTTTAAAGAAGCCGGAATCAGGACATCAATTTTCGTGGACCCTGATATCAAAATGGTGGAGCAAGCCAAAACTACCGGTACCGATCGAGTGGAATTGTACACCGAGGGGTATGCTAGCGGATTTTTAAGAAATCCACATAAAACCATTGAACCGTTTGTGGCAGCGGCTAAAGCGGCACGTGAAGTGGGACTGGAGCTGAACGCCGGCCATGATCTGAACCTGGATAATCTGCAATTTTTTGCAGAAAACATTCCGTGGGTTAAAGAAGTAAGCATTGGTCATGCCCTGATTGCCGATGCCCTGTATTTGGGGTTGCAAAATACCATTCAGCTTTATTTGAGGGCGCTGCGGATGGATTAAATTCTGGACGCTTACCTGCGAACAAAAAAAGAGGATACCTTATGATATCCTCTTTTATCTTTTAAAACCCTTCCTTTTTACTGAGGTGTTAGAGTGAAATTCTGGAAGTTAAAATTCCCTTCCAGAATGGAAACGGGAGCAGTGGCTGTAACATACCCGGCTTTTGCTGCATAGGCAGTACTTGGCCCTGCAGGAATCCCCGGAATCCAATATTCACCAGGATAATGAGGTTGCCCGAGACTGTCTACATAATACTGATTTAATGTGTAAGTGTCGTATGTATTTCCGTCCACTGTTACGTAAACATGTGCATCAGGAATAGGAGTATTGGATGAAGCATCGTAAACCATTCCTACAAGACTGCCGGTTGTGGTGGCATTTACTACCTTTACGATGGGTTTGAAAATAAAAGCATGACCATGTCGTATCGGTACAAATGACCGGCTTACATCGATGTTTAGGATCAAATCCGGAGATAAGCCTTCTCCGACTATGACCGGAGGATTAAAGGCCAGAATCATTTTGTTTCTGGGGAATATCACAGGATAGATCTTCCCGTCTTTCGCAGCCCAGCCTTCCGAAACAGGTACAACGGCATAATCATAGGCCCCTGCGGGTATTGTAAGAAGACCTAAGTCCCCCATGATCCCTGTTTGCATATGGAGTAAGTCGTCAAAATATTCAACCTGAGTCCAAACAGTATCACGTTTTGTTTGAATTCCTAATCTTTCGTTTCCCTTTCTGACTAGAATGATGGCAGTTAGTTTGCCACCAGCAGAATCAAATTGAGAAGCATAACTGTTTATACTTCTAAAATGTAACCGTAGTTTACCCTTTCCCGACTCAACGCATGATTTCAGAGCAGTATTCTGTAAAGACTGATCTGGTTTCGCGTTTTCTAAAACGCCTGAGTTACGGGAACATGCAAATAGACCCAAAACAAGGCCTAAAATTATGAGGGTTGATTTTGTTTTCATAACAAAGAATTTTTTGTTAATAATGTTCCAAATGTAATAAATGTAGATAAATATTCATTATTTTTAGTATAAATAATAGGAATACTTTAATAATCAAGTAATTAGGATGCTTAATAAGTCTTTATTTCTCTGAAATGGGCTCTGAATATAAGAAACTGGCGATGAAAGATACGGTGATTTTAGTTGGTTTTTTGTAATGTTTTGCAGTTTTCAGTTCATTTGTCTATGTAAATTTTATCCTGTTTTGTGAAATTTTGACAGCGATTCTTGTAAGGTATGATATTTGAATTTGGTAGGAAAAATAAAAAATAGATGAGCAAATTCAATGAAATCATTAATTTAGATCAGCCTGTTTTGATCGACTTTTCTGCAGAATGGTGTCAGCCTTGCAAGATGATGCCGCCCATTCTGAAGCAGGTGAAACAGCAGTTTGGTGATAGAATTCGTATTTTGAAGATTGATGTTGATAAAAACCCTGAGATCTCACGGAAGTGGATGATACAAAATGTGCCCACCGTAATGATCTTCAGAAAAGGCGAAATGAAGTTCCGTCAGGCAGGCGTTATTCCGGCACCTCAGTTGTCGGAGATTGTTAAAAGATTTCTATAATGCGATCAATTTAAACAAATGGTTATGAATGAGAAAGAAATTGTCTTAAAACCGATTGGAATTATTCACACCGATTTTAAAACCAGGGAAAATATGCCCCGGCAGGGAAGACTCGGAACAAACAACTACGGCTGGATAGAAATAAATCCTGAGTTTACTGAGGGTCTCGACCGCCTCGACGACTACAGCCATGTCTATCTGATCTTTAATTTTCATCAGT
>CAYWBO010000007.1:0-59851 GCA_964456625.1 uncultured Lentimicrobiaceae bacterium
TAACCATTAACTTTTCTCATAGAATTACGAGTCGCTATGTAAATTGACGCCAGTTCATGCGCTTCTTTAATCAGCTTCCTGGCATCCCTGGCGTTAAACAAACCCAATTCCTGGCCAAAATCAACCCAGAATTCAGATTCATCTGCCTCCTCAATAACGATGCTCAACTTGGCTATAAAAGCGGCTTTAGACTGAGCCAATCTCGTTGATCTATAATTTGCAGCGACCGAAGTACTGCATCTAATTAATTGTCCCCGGATGTGGTTTCCCAGTCTGTTATCAGGCTAAGTTTCCGAAAGCTGAATACACGAAATTGCAAAATTCTTATTTCGTTCTTTTAATTCTTCGGCATTCATAAAATTGGAAAACCGGTACTTTTCAAATTTACGAAAAACAAACCTGTCTAAAAAGGAATCTGCATAAATCGTATATCCAAACATCTTACATCCAAACATTCCAACGTGGAGCTGGAGGGATTCGAACCCTCGTCCAAACACCGAACAGGTAAGCTTTCTACATGCTTATTCAGTCATTGATTGTAGGGCAAAACACGGGGACGGACACCCAAAATTATGCCTTAGCCTGTATAATCTCATCCTGTTTACCAGGCCAAACAGAACCAGTCTGAAATTTCTTGCGATTCGTGATCAGGCCGGAATCAGACTTGTCCACCTGCGAACCGTCTCGTCCCCGGTAACCTAGACCAGGGATGAAGCTCATCTACTAAACTTCGATTAAGCAGCGAGAGCGTATTGATTTTCGCCAATTAAAATTTGGTGTAACCTTGTTTTACGGGAATTGTTACCTTACCCGGCATGCTTACATATCCACTCAAATGCTGTCAAAACCAGTCAGCCCCTGATTTCAAAGAACGCTTTAGTTTTGAAGGTGCAAAGATAAAGCTTATTTGCACCCTTCAAAGTATTTAATCAAATATTGTACCGGGGATAAAAACCAAGCGAAAATCGTCTTATTTGAGCATCAACGGATGGACGTACATCTCGACGTCTTTCTCCGTGATCTCCTGATCGCAAAGGATCAGCAGGCGTTCCACCACATTGTGCAGTTCGCGGACATTGCCGGTCCAGGTGTATTCTGCCATACGTTTCAGTGCCCCTTCGGTGATCTCCAGGGAAGAGCGCCCTTGTTCCTGTACCAGTTCCTGAATAAAATGTTGTACCAGTAGCGGAATGTCTTCCTTCCGCTCGCGGAGTGGCGGCACCAGCATCACGATCACGCTGATGCGATGATACAGGTCCTCCCTAAAATTTCCATTCTTGATCTCTTCTGCCAGGTCTTTGTTGGAAGCCGCTACCACTCTGACATCTACCTGAATTTCCTTTTCGCCTCCCACGCGGGTGATCTTATTTTCCTGTAGCGCCCGCAGCACTTTGGCCTGCGCCGAAAGGCTCATGTCACCGATTTCATCCAGGAACAAGGTTCCACCATGGGCCAATTCGAAATCGCCTTTCCGCTGTTTGAAAGCGGAAGTAAACGATCCTTTTTCATGTCCGAAAAGCTGGCTTTCAATCAATTCAGAAGGAATAGCCGCACAGTTTACTTCAATAAAAGGCATTCTGGACCGCTGGCTCTGCTCATGGATCTGCCGGGCTACCAGTTCCTTTCCGGTGCCGTTTTCTCCCGAAATCAAGACTCTTGCACCCGTCGGCGACACACGTTCGATCATTTCTTTCAGCTGGATCATTTTGGGCGATTCACCGACGATGGTGTACTTACGTTCCACTTCTTTTTTCAGCTTTTTAGTCTGTGTTACCAGGTCTTTTTTGTCGATGGCATTGCGGATGGTGATCAAAAGCCGATTCAGATCCGGTGGTTTCACTACAAAATCGTAAGCCCCTCTTTTGATGGCTTCCACAGCAGTTTCTATGGTTCCATGTCCTGAGATCATCACCACCGGGCAATCCGTGATTCCCTGAAATTTTTCAAGCACTTCCATTCCATCCATTTCAGGCATCTTAATATCCAGCAGGATGACATCGTACCCGTTGGCATTTACCATCTCCAGGGCTGTCATCCCGTCAGGTGCCAGATCCACTTCATATTTCTCGAACTCAAGAATTTCCTTTAATGTCCTGCGGATGCTGCTTTCATCGTCGACTACCAAGATTCTGGCCATAGGCTTTTTTCTTCAAAAATAGGGAATTTTGCTTTCACTAATCGGAGAAGCGTTGCCCAAACGGAGCGCAAAAAAGTTAAATTAGCGAAAAAAAGAAACCATGTCAAAATTTACCATGAAAGATCAGGCTGTGATCATCACAGGCGCCTCGTCCGGGATCGGAAAAGAACTGGCGCTCCGGTATGCGGAAGAAGGTGCCTGGCTGGTACTGGCTGGCCGCGACAAAGCCAAACTCGAAACTGTAACCGACAGCTGCCGCAAATCCGGAGGAAAAGCATTGTCTGTTCCCACCGACGTAGCGGATGAAACGCAGTGTAAAAATCTGGTGGACCGATGCGTGAAAGAATACGGAAAAATTGACGTCCTGGTCAATAATGCGGGCATCACCATGTGGGCTTATTTTGAAGAGGTCACCGATCTGAAGATCATGGAAAAGATCATGCAGGTAAACTATTTCGGAAGTGTTTACTGCACGCACTATGCCCTTCCCTATCTCAAGAAGAGCCGCGGTCGTCTGGTCGGCGTTTCCAGTCTGACCGGAAAAGCAGGGATCCCAACCCGCAGCGGTTACGGTGCCAGCAAACATGCTATGGCCGGATTTTTCGATGCGTTGCGGGTTGAATTGAGGGCATCAGGCGTCAGTGTGACGATGATCTATCCGGGATTTGTGTCTTCGGAAGTCAGGCAGCGTGCGCTGGGTGGCGACGGTAAACCCATCGGCGAAAGCCCGGTAAAGGAAAACGAAGTGATGTCGGTAGGAAAGTGCGTCAGCCTGATGATTCCGGCCATTGCTTCCCGGAAACGGGAAGTAGTTATGACCTTTCGCGGAAAGGCGGGCATGTGGTTAAAGCTGATTGCTCCCGGCCTCGTCGACCGTATTGCTTTGAAGGCGATCCGCTCCGGAAGATAACGTGCTCACCAAAGCCTTTACAAAAATATCATGCTGATCTTCATCAAGACAAGCTTTCACTTTTTTCTGAAAATGATAGCAGGTCATACGGCGTACATTAAACTCCTTGTTCAGGGCATAGGATGAAATATCAGGAAACTTACAGGTCAGATAAGCCATTTTAAAGGCCGTTGCCAGCGGAATCTTGCACCGGTGGAACAACGTGTTCGCCATGGGAGAAATTTCCTTTTTGCAACGTGTACAGCGTCGGGAATGTGAAGTCGTACCTTTGCAGTAATTCGTATGGCCGCATTTCGGACATACAAAGCCCCCGCTCCATTTAATTTGTTCCAGGAACTTCAAACAGCTTTCATCATTTGCAAAGCGCTTTGTAACACGTTCAATTTCGATTTTGATTTCCTGTTCCATTTATTGGTATCTTTCAACAGCTAAAGGTTTACTTTGTTTTGAGACTGCAAAAATAAAATTTTAGTGTTATTTAAGCGCTATGGTAAAATAATTTTTATCTTTGCAGCCGAAAAAGTATGTAACATAACAATCGCCTCATGAAAAAAATCAGTTTTATCATAGCCTTATCAGCTGCTTTCTTGTTTTTGGGCTGTAGCAACATGAAAGGCAATCAGAAAGAAAGTGAGTCGGGCACTAAAAAGACAGAAGCGGTCACCACGGATGCTAAGCCTGTCCAGCTGACTTACAACGACTTTATAAGTAAAGTCTGGAACTTCGAAAAACATCCTCAGGAATGGATCTACGAGGGTGACGAACCCAGTGTCATCGACTTTTACGCCGACTGGTGCGGTCCTTGTAAAAGACTGGCCCCTATTATGGATGAGATGGCCAAAACCTACAACGGAAAAGTCAGATTCTACAGAATAAATGTGGATCAACAGCAAAAACTGGCCGCTGTCTTTCGTATCCAGAGTATTCCTGCTGTGCTGTTTATTCCGGCAAAAGGAAAACCTATGATGCAGGTAGGCCTTTTGCCTCACGATAGTTATACCAATATTATCGACAAGCAGTTACTGAACAAAAATGCAGCTAAATAATTTTAAAACATATAGACATCAACATCAAAATGGAACATTTAACAAAAGAAACTTTTTTCGAAAAAGTATTTAACTACGAACAAAACAAAGACTGGAAATTCGAAGGCAAGCTGCCTTGTATCATTGATTTTTATGCAGACTGGTGCCAGCCTTGTAAAATGGTAGCCCCTATTCTCGAAGAACTTTCCAAAGTTTATGAAGGAAAAATCAATATTTACAAAGTAAATACCGAACAAGAAGTGGAACTGGCTTCAGCTTTTGGCATCCGCAGTATTCCCTCCATGTTGTTCTGCCCTTCCGAAGGACAACCTCAAATGGCAGTCGGAGCTTTGCCGAAAGAAACGCTGATCCAGGCTATCGACGACGTGTTGCTGAATCTGAAAAATCAGGAAGCAAAATAAGTTTTGCCACATATATAAAAAAGGTTGTCTCAAAAGGACAATCTTTTTTTATATTCGGATTTGGGATGTACGATTTAAGATATAGTCGTCATGTTGTCATATCACAAAATCACTTTTTTGGGCGGCTTTCGGGCTATCCGCTGTAGTCCTCAGCCTCAGGCCCGCATCGCCGGCAGGTCTCCAGGGGCTTCTTCGTCGCCCTGTTTCCCCGGGCGCTGACAGGGTCTCCGTCTTCCGGGCTGCCACTTCTATCCCGGCCGCGGAAAAACGGATTCATTATCCGTGACAAGAAAGCAGCAGTTCCCAAACCGACATTAAGAATAATTTGGAAAACAACCGGACTTGTCTTTATTTTGCGCCATGCTAAAAGACGAAAAGCCCATACTTATTTCCACAGCCTATTTCCCGCCTGTTGAGTACTTTGCGCTGCTGGCAAAGTTTCCGGTCATCGTCGAACAGCACGAAACCTACAAAAAACAATCTTACAGGAATCGGTGCGAGATCTTTTCCGAAAAAGGGATAATGCCCTTATCCGTTCCGGTGACCAAACCTTTGGGCAATCACACCCCTACCAATCAAATTCTGTTAAGGAACGAAGACAAGTGGTTCATCAAGCACCGGCGTGCCATTCAGTCGGCTTACGAATCCTCGCCGTTTTATCTGTATTACAAAGACGATTTGAATGAACTCCTTTCGGGAAACTATGACAACCTGATGAAGCTGAATCATGCCATCATCTTAAAAATCTGCGATCTGATCCAAATCAAACCGCAAATCACCTTTACGGAGGAATTTGAAAAAGAACCAGTAACAGCCGTAGATCTGCGGAATGAGATCAACCCCAAAAAGGAACCTATAGCTGCAGAATTCCCTTTTTATATTCAGGTTTTTTCAGACAGGAAAGGATTTATTCCGAATCTCAGCATGCTGGATGTGCTTTTCAATCTGGGAAGTGAAAGCAAAACGTATCTTGAAAATATAACCTTCGATCTGTAAAAGAGAAGATTTTAGTCAGGATAAGCGATCCTAACGTGGTGGATGTGCAGCAACTTGCGCTTCAATACTTTCTTGGCAATGGTAATTTCCCGCAAGGTGATGGGCGCATTGCTAAACTGATTGGTTTCCATCATCGAGCCGATGATCAGTTCCACCAGGTCGTTGATCTTCTGCTCGTTTGGAGCCACCAGGCTGCGTGAAGCCGCTTCTACAGAATCGGCCATCATCACCACCGCCGTTTCTCTGGAGAACGGTACAGGGCCGTGGTATCTGAATTCGGTTTCATCGACTTCCATGCCCGGGTTTTGCTTACGTTCCAGCCTGTAGAAGTATTCCACACGGCGGGTTCCATGGTGTGTACGGATAAAGTCCAGTATCTGCTCCGGAAGGTGCGCCTTACGTGCCATTTCAATCCCCGTAAGGACGTGTCCAACAATAATCCGGGCACTTTCTTCATAACTCAGGTCTTCGTGTGGATTGTATCCTGACGGTTGATTTTCGACAAAATACATCGGATGCTCCATCTTACCGATATCGTGATACAGCGAGCCCGTTCTGGCCAGCAGCGCATCGCCGCCAATCACATAAAGGACTTCCGAAGCCAGATTGGCCACCTGCATGGAATGCTGGAAAGTTCCAGGCGCCTTTTCCGCCAGCTCCCGCAACAGCGGATTGTTGGTATTCGACAGCTCCAGCAACGTCAGCTGGGTGATCATGCCAAACATTTTTTCATAGATGAAAATGATCGGGAATGATAACAGGATTAACAGAGAACTTCCCCCCAGCATCAGGATAAACCTGACGGAAATGTTCAAGAAAGAGCCCTGCTGCACCAAAAGCATACTGAAATAAACAATCATGTAAGTCAGGAAGACAAACAGCGCCGCCCTTAAAACATGCCAGCGTTTCGAAAGTTGGCCCACGGAAAGCACCGCCACAAAACCCGTAGTGAACTGGGTATAGAAAAATTCAAAGCTGTTAGGTGCATAAAATCCCAGGATCATCAACGTGATCAGGTACACGATCAGCGAACCGCGCCTTTCGAGGAAAGTAGCCACAATGACCGGAAGCAACGCGTATGGGATCAAATAGCTCCAGGTAGGATAATAACTAAAAATCAGAAACGAAGACACCAGCAATGCCACCTGCGTTCCCAGCAGCAAATGCAGATTCCTGAGCTGGTCAAAAATCGAGCGCACAAACGCTCGCAGGAACATATATTCAATAAAGAACAACAGCAGGATTAACACGGTGCTACCGCCGAACACATATTTCCAGGCATCGGTGGTTCCCAGTTCCTGTTCATATTCCTTCTTCAGGGACATCAGGGTTTGATATTTCTGCGCCGTTACCAGCTCTCCCTGCGAAATGATCAGCTCTCCCTTCTGCACCAAACCAATGGTCGGCGAGATAGAAGACAGCATTTCGTTAATGACCAGATCCGTTTTATTCTTGTCAAAGATCACATTCTGCACCAACGAATTATTGATCAAGCTGTAAAGCATGGAACTATCCGGACTGTTGAGCTCGCGAAGGCTCTTCAGGGCATAATCGTCAGCTTCCTTCACAGTATAAAGCTGCGAAAGGTTCACCAGACGCACCTGATTGTCTTTGATCAGATTAATCTGAAAGCTCCCTTCCTTACCCTCAATGATCGGGTTCAGGCGGACAATTCCTTTTTCCACCTGATCATAAACCGACAGCATGGCATCAAGATAGGTAATGGAATCCTGCGCACTGATTTTATGATCTGTATTCTTGTTAATAGCGGACCAGTTGGTACCGAATTCATTGATCAGAACGCTCCGGCCTTCTTTGGTTGCCTGGGCATCGTACTGAAAATACGGTTTGACATTTTGGATAGCATCAGACTTTTCTTTCGCCAGTGCTTCCTGCGTTTTATAGATCGAAAAATCAAACGGAGCATAAAGGTCCTTGTGGTTCCAGGGTTTTCCAATCCGGAATTCGTATTTAAACATCAGTTCGTGAGGGCTGACAAAAACCACGATCACCACGGCTACTATGAAGCTTAGAATACGAACAATCTCGTGAGATTTTTGTTGTATTTTTGAAAAAAAAGATTTCATAAATCTTATTTACGGCACAAAAATAGTAAAACTTATTGCGCTAATTAAACTTAATAAAAATTATGGAAACAGGAATCTGTCTTCTAAGTGTCATTCCAGTAAGAGAAAAACCTTCAGATAAGAGCCAGATGATTCACCAGTTGCTTTTCGGAGAAACAGTGAAAATCTCCGACCGGATGAACAGCTGGTTGCTCATCCGCAGCAGCGGCAACGACTACGAAGGATGGGTGGATTCCAATCAGATCACTCCTATTGGTGAAGCCTTTTTCGACAAGCTGGAAAAAGAAAATCCTGTCTATCTTGTGACGCCATATTTAAAAGCCGGCAATAAAAATAATTCTGTCTTACTCAGCCTGGGCAGCAGGTTGCCTTTTTATAAAAATCACGGATTTGAAGTTGCCGGAGCACAATACAGCTTTGAACTGGTTCCGGAAATTTACGAGGGGAAGAAATCCGGAGAAGCGCTGATTTCGTTAGCAAATCGTTATCTCGGAATCCCGTATCTGTGGGGAGGACGCTCCTATTTTGGATTAGATTGTTCGGGATTTACAGAAGTTGTTTTCCGCACCTGCGGCTATCAGCTTCCCAGAGACAGTGCGGACCAGGCACACGTGGGGAAAACCATCGGATTTATCAATGAAGCGCAAGCCGGTGATCTGGCTTTTTTTGACAACGAAGAAGAACAAATCGTGCACGTAGGCATCTTGTTGAACAACACACAAATTATTCATGCATCGGGCTCAGTCCGCATCGATTCCATCGACCATCAGGGAATTTTCAACAAGACACAACAAAAGTACACGCATAAGCTCAGGCTTATCAAACGTGTACTTTCGTAAATATTTACAAAAATCAGTCCAGGATCACGATCTCATGGCTCAGTTTTGCAGCTTTTCTGAGCATCTCGCTGACACCACAATATCTTTCCTGTGAAAGGGTTACTGCTTTTTCAAGTTTATCCATCGGGAGATCTTTCCCTTTGAAAATGTATTTTATATGAATGGAATGGAAGTATTTCGGATGCTCATCAGAAAGTTCGCCTTCCACTTCCACATCAAAAAATTCAGGCTCTACGCGCATTTTTCCAAGAATAGAAATTACGTCCATCCCGGTGCAGCCGCCTAAAGAAACAAGGGTTAAAGGTTTGGGTCTTGGCCCCAGATTTCGGCCTCCTACTTTTTCATCAGCATCCAAAATAATGCTAAATCCATCCACTTTGGCCTCGAATGCCATCTGGTCAGTCCAGGTTACATTTACTTTTGTTGACATATCCTTTTCGTTTTAATTTATGGGTCATCAAAGATAGGCAAAAACAAAAAGCCACCTTCCTTGCGAAAGATGGCTTTTTTGATTTTGCAAGATATTTCTATTCCTCTGCCATAAAGGGATAGCGGTAATCCACGGGAGGAACAAAAGTTTCCTTGATAGTCCTTGGGCTGACCCAGCGGATCAGGTTCAGGCTTGAACCGGCTTTGTCGTTGGTTCCTGAAGCCCTGGCCCCGCCAAAAGGCTGCTGGCCCACAACAGCTCCGGTTGGCTTGTCATTCACATAGAAATTTCCGGCAGCGTTCACCAGCTTTTTGGTTGCCTTTTCCACAGCACAACGGCTTTGTGCAAAAACAGCCCCGGTCAGTGCATAAGGAGAAGTATGATCCAGGATATCCAGCGTTTCCTCATATTTATCATCCTCATAAACATAAAGTGTCAGAACAGGTCCGAAGAGCTCTTCCTCCATGGTGATATAATTTGGATTTGTGGTGAGGATCACCGTGGGTTGGATAAAATATCCTTCGGATTTATCATGGCCACCTCCCACAAGGATTTCGGCATCAGCATCTTTTTTAGCCTGATCGATGAACATGGCCAGTTTGTCAAAAGAAGCTTCGTCGATCACAGCATTCATAAAGTTTGTGAAATCTTCCGGATTTCCCATTTTAATGGTGTTGATCTCGTTCACGAGCTTGGTTTTGATCTCGGGCCACAAGCTGGCAGGAATGTAAGCTCTTGAAGCAGCAGAACATTTTTGTCCCTGAAATTCAAAAGCACCTCTTACCAAAGCAGTCACCACAGCATCGACCTTGGCAGATTTGTGAACCATCACGAAGTCCTTACCACCGGTTTCACCTACAATACGGGGATACGTTTTGTATTTGGCAATGTTGGTTCCGATGGTTTTCCAGATATGCTGAAATACTCCCGTGGAACCGGTAAAGTGGAAACCTGCAAAGTCGGGATGCTCCATCACGGCTTTTCCGGCCACAGGACCGGAAACAAACACCAGATTGATAACTCCGTCAGGCACGCCGGCTTCACGGAAAATATCCATAATTACTTTTGCAGAATAAACCTGGGTATTGGAACATTTCCAAACCACAACATTTCCCATCAGCGCCGGTGCACCGGGAAGGTTACCTGCAATAGAAGTAAAGTTAAACGGGGTTAAAGCATAAACGAAACCTTCCAGCGGGCGGTATTCCAGACGATCCCATATCCCCTTTGCAGAACCGGGCTGCTGGCTGTAAATCTCCGTCATGTACTGAACGTTAAAACGGAAGAAATCGGCAAGCTCGCAGGCAGAGTCGATTTCAGCCTGGAAAATATTTTTCGACTGTCCCAGCATGGTAGCAGCATTGATCTTTGCCCTGTAGGGACCGCTAAGCAATTCGGCAACTCTCAAAAAGATGGCAGCTCTTTGTTCCCAAGGCATAGCAGACCATTTTTCACGCGCATTCATAGCGGCCTCAATGGCCATCTGAACGTGTTCGGCACTGCCTTTATAGTAATATCCGAGGGTGTGTTTTAATTCATGCGGAGGATGAATGGCTACTTTTTCTTCCGTCGTCACATCTTTTCCACCGATAACCATCGGGATATCAATCACCTCGGATTTCATTTTTTTGAGCATGGCCTTAATTTCAGCACGCTCGGGAGACCCTGGTTTATAACTCATTACGGGTTCGTTATAAGCCCGGGGGACACTTTCCAAATTACTGTACATTTCCATCAAAATTTATAAGGTTGGCAACTAATTTTTTAACGGAGCAAAGGTAAAATTTTTTCATCAATGTTTATTTTTTCACATGTATTTTGCCCTCTTGAGGCCATCCTCCGAAAAATAAATTTCAATATCTATTTACATTTTAAATAACATTTTCATTCGACTCTAAACCAGTACGAAAAGGACTAATTTTTGAGGATTGAAATATTAATTTTGAGCCATGGACGCGGGATTGGAGCATGTCATGGAAACTTAATTTGACATTTTCAATTATTTTTGCTATCTTTTTGGAAAAAGGTTAATCAATATTTTACATAGGAACAGGAGCATAGAATGGAGACATTTCAGGAGCAAATACGGCTTAATTTGGGGTCATTAAAGATTATACAGATGATCATGAAGGAAAACCCTTTTTTAAAGGCCATTTTCAAGACTTCAGAAACTTATGACGACGCGAAAGGCCAATTAAGACAGTGGTTACTGGATTATTTTGAAGGTCACACGGCGGCGTATAACTATTATGAAAATGCTGATCACGAAGCGTATCTGAAATTGAAATGGGAAGATTATGCAGCCATCCGCCTGATGGATTATCTGGATCATGACAGTATGACCATTCCCGATCCCAACCACTCCAACGAAACAATAGTCAGCAACCCTGTCAAACAATTGTGGTGGGCTACGCGCAACGGAAAAGGAAACGGAAAAGAGGATCTTTACTGGGATCTGTTTTTCCTTTTCAGGCAGTTAAACGGAAAGCTGGAAAGGAATATTCCAGACCGTGAAAAAATCACAAAATGGATGACGCGACACCCGTCAGGACTGGATCCCCGCATTATAAAAAGACGAAAAGAAGCCAAAGAACGCATCATCAGAAAAATTATAGAAAATATTGAGGCGGGAATACAAGAAAGCCACCGCTTTCAATTCATCCCCGGAAGCACTCAGGAGGAGAAATACCGGCAGGTTTCGGAATGGTGGAATGACTATCATTTTCACCTTTCCTTCGCAATCCGGAAACCGGATGTTTTAAATGATCTTTTGGATCAATCGCTTCCGGAACGAATCATGAAAAAATTATATGCTGCACGTGAAAAAGGCATTCCGCTGTTCGTGACGCCGCATTACCTATCGCTCTTAAGCGTCCACACAAACCCGTTGTTTCCAGCTGCGGAGGAGGCTTTGCGAGATTATATCTTTCCAAGCCAGAAGCTGATCAGCACCTTCGGAAATATTGTAGCGTGGGAAAAAGAAGACATGGTCCATGAAGGAGAACCCAATGCCGCCGGTTGGCTCCTACCCGGATTTCACAACCTTCACCGGCGTTATCCTGAGGGGGCCATATTAATCCCGGATACCACGGGAAGAGCCTGCGGCGGACTTTGTGTCTCCTGTCAACGCATGTACGACTTCCAATCCGGGCATTTTACGTTTGATCTGAGCCGGTTGAAACAGAAAACCACCTGGCCCGAGAAAATGGAACTACTTATGGGCTATTTTGAGAATGACTCACAGCTAAGGGACATTCTGATCACCGGAGGTGATGCTTTTATGAACAATGACAACGCCATGGCGCACATTCTGGATGCCGTTTATAATATGGCACGCCGTAAGAAAAATGCAAACCTCAACCGAAAAGAAGGGGAAAAATATGCGGAAATAATGAGGGTAAGGCTGGGAACCCGTTTACCGGTCTACATTCCGCAACGCATTACCGATAAGTTCGTAAAGATCCTGCACGGTTTTAAAGAAAAGGCCCGAAAAATAGGCATCGAGCAGTTTATTATCCAGATTCATGTGGAGTCTGCCACCGAAATCACACCGGAGACAAAGGCCGGCATCCGGAAGCTGCTTCAGGCAGGATGGATGGTGACCAACCAGCAAGTGTTCACCACGGCCGCATCACTGCGCGGACACACCGCGAAGCTTAGAAAAGTGCTGAATGATCTGGGCGTTTTAACTTATTATACCTTTTCTGTGAAGGGATTCATGGAAAATTATCACAACTTCGCTACCAACGCCAGGCTGGTTCAGGAGAAAGAAGAAGAAAAGTATCTCGGCGTACTTTCTGAAAAATACAATCCGTTGATCAGGAGTGCCTATACCCGAACCTCCGCCTTAAAGGATTGGCTCGACCGCATCCGGAACAAGGAAGAAATTCCCTTTGTAGCCACAGACCGGAACATCATGAATCTTCCGGGCGTGGGCAAAAGCCACACGTTCAGGGTGATCGGCATTACCAACGACGGCAGAAGGATTCTGCGTTTTAAATACGATACCAAGCGGAATCACAGTCCGGCCATTGAAAACTCCGATGTGGTCATCGTGGAGTCCAAACCCATTTCGAAGTACCTGCATCAACTGGAAAAAATGGGTCAGAATATCAGTGAGTACCAAAGCATTTGGGGCTATTCTCTGAATGAAACAGAAGCATGGTCACCAATCTTCCAGTATCCGGAATATCCGTTCAAAATTACTGATACGTATACCAATGTGAAAAAATCTTCCCCCGAAGTAACGGAAGTATTTTAAGGTTTGGCTTTTGGGTCAGGTTTGTTAAGCAAAAAGGTCTTATCAATCAAGATTAAAGGTCTGAGTCATCATCGTCTGAATCCGTATTCAGCTCATCTTTAATCTCGTCCATAAAATCGGGTTCTCCGCCATACTTGTCTTCATAATCAAGCCGGATGTCTTCTTTCAGAGAGCCGTCGGAATCGTAATCATCATCTTCTTCGATGAGCTCAATAGCAGTTTGTTTCGACATTCTGATCAAATAATACTTTTCAGCAGTTTCAAACGGCAGGGCACTTACTTTGTTTCCCTCCCGATCTGTGTAGGACACGAGATGCTGAAAAAAACCGTACGGATAAGCCAGTTTTATCTGCTCCTGAATTTCGACGTCAAGTTTATCAAAATCTTTGACAATGCGTGGTTTATTCGTGTTCATTCCGTTAATTTTTCGATGTTTTCAAATATTCTTCTGCTTCCTTTAATGTAGTGCGTTCGTTGGCAATATTAAACAAAATAATTATTTATGTTGCTTTTTTAAAAAAAGACTTTCAACAAATATTTTCCGGTAGATTTGGATATTTTAATCCTGAAAACCGCCCCGGTCATGGGAAAATTTACCAGACAATAAAAAACCTGCTGTTTTACCGGTTAATAAAAAAACAAATATAATCAGTGAAAACGAAAAATTCAATTCTAAAGGGAAATTCTTCTATTCTTTGAGGATCCACGCATTACGATAGGAATATGGGAGCTTCTTTTTTTCCGTTTGTGCCTCATTGAAACTCTCGAATCGGAAAAGATAAACTCTGATCCGCTTAGGACTTGCCAGGATTCCGGCATGTTTGAATCCGTTCTTTTTTAACCTTCTAACCGCTTCGCCGGCATCACCCATGTTTGGGAAACTTCCGGATATGACGTAATAATATTCCTTTTGGTGCCTTTCTTTTTCAAGGACTTTTTCTTTAGCTGCTTCTTTTTTGGATGAACATAATGAAGGGGCTCCTTCCCTGTCTTCCCGCTGCCCGAACCAGAGCGATGCGTAATTCCCTGAAATTCCCACGCCCATGGCCTCCCACGATTTTTTACTCCAGATCCCTTCGGTGGTAATCATATCCAGCGACTCCGCCAGGGTGTCCCACAGCTTCGCCAGGCTGTCCACAACAATCCCGCCTTCCATATAACCCACCATCTCATAGCCATTGTAAGGATAAGGCGTCAGTTCACGAGGTTTGTCCCACATGGCTTTTCGGTCAACTACATAAGGATTAAAGCAGACCGGCGTCCATTTCCCCTTGTTCGACCAGCTGGAGAGATTACAAACACTGGTATCCGGATGGTTGACTTCCAGGTCATTCACATGCGTTTCTGCAACATAAGTCAGGGAAATGGAAAGCTTGATCGGCTTTTTCCCGTGTTTGATCCTGATCTTGTTGATGGCTTCAGCCAGCTTCTGTTCATCCTGATTCATACAAAAACCGGAGGGAATCCTGTGTTGCCCGAAAAGCTTCAGCGAGAAGAAAAAAATCAGGAGGAAAAACAGATATTTCCGTCCCTGAAAATTGTGTCGCATTCTGACCATAGCCTTAATTTGAGGCTAAAAATACAAATTCCTTTTTAAATGAAATTGGGCTTAAATGTAAAAGAAGGTTAATAAATCAGACAGATAAAGATGGGGGATTTCGATGATTTTCCGGATACCGGTCTGATCTCGCTACCAGCTAAAATTTTCTTTTTCCTCTTTACAGAGTTTATTGTACTCTTCCATAAAAAAACGCATTAACGGGTTTCTCACATCAAACGTATGATCCTGAAGCTGTATCACGGGCAGGATTTTGGGGGAAGTTCCCGACAGGAAGCACGCGTCATATTCATCCAGACTTGCTAATGGAATTCTTTTCTCAATCACAGACACTCCGCTTTGATGCGCCAGCTCAATAACGGAGGCTCTCGTCACTCCCGGAAGGACACTGGGCAGTTCCGGTGTCACAAGTTGCTTATCCTGAACAAAAAACAGATTTGAACGGCTTCCCTCAGTGATTTCCCTGGCTTGGTTCACATAGGTTACTTCATAGCATTGCCTTTTGGTGATCTCCGCATCCGCTTTCGCAACAAGTTCGGACAACACTTTTTTTGCGTTGGGATTGGGCCGTTCTGCAGACATCATAGCCACACACACGCCACTTTCGTACTGGAAGGCGTCAGGATAGAAAAACGGCACCACCCAGGCGAAAAACTCATCTTCACCGGTTTCTTTCCATCGGTAAAGGAATTTGATATTCCCGAAGATCAGCATATTCTGCTCGATGAGGGATTTAAGGCTTTGTCTGATCAGCTCCGGGTGAAGATCAATTATTTTATCTTCCAGGTGTGCGGAATCATAAAAACGCTTCAGATGCTCGTTCAGAAACAAGGGTACGGCACTTTCAACACGCACAACTTCATAGATGCATACTTCTTTTTCAGCAAACGTCAAGTTGAAATCACAGACTGATTGTAATGTATCGTTCCGTACAAAATAATTTAAAAGGGCAGTTTCCATTTGGTAAAGCTATCCAAAACCTATGTCAGACAGCTGTTTTTATCTTATAATTTTCTTATTTATTATCTCTGGAAGAAAAATAATCTTCCAGGAGCTCTTTGGATTTTAAAAACCGTTCCGTTTCTACAAATATCTGCACCGAGTTTTCCGGCCAGCCATTTGCCCAGCCGGCATCCACACTCGATTGAAGATTATCACGCCGGATACATCCAATCCCGTTTTCCTTCAGTAATTCTTCAATAAACATCGCTTCAACAGTCGAGCCTGTGTAAACCAATCTAATATCCTCTGCCATACCAGTAGCGTTTAATTTAAAGTAAAGTTACTAAAATTAGCCTTACGAAATTCAAAAGCCTCAACTGCTCAGTTTCACCATGGCAAAGACCATAATAATGGCACTGATCATCTGCACCGGGGAGAGAATGCTTCCATTGACAACATAATCAAAGAAAACTGCCGAAACGGGAAACAGCAACTCGCTGATGGTGGCGATCATGGCTTTCACCCTGCGCAGGCCGTAATAATAAATAAAAATAGCTCCTGATCCGGTGGTCAGACCGATCAGTACAAAAAGCATCCAGTGGATCCTATTGGTATGCACAAGTTCTGTGTATTTGCCGAAAACTATCACATAAATGAGCATCAAGACTGTGGTAAACCCATACCGATAAAAGGTTGCTGTAGCAAAGTTGAAGTTCATCAGTATCTTTTTAGAGAAAACAGTAGAACTTCCGAAAGAAAATGCCGCCAGGATTGCCAGCAAAGCCGCATAGATTGTATTCCGGTCTGCCCCCACTTTAGGAAGATGGAAACCGAAAGTCAGGAAATAACTGGCGATGACCGCCAGGGAAGCCCAGATTGCGAAATCCTTCTTCAACTTTTCTTTCAGCAAAATCGCCGCCAGGCTGATGGCAAAAATGGGCTGAAGCTTTTGTAAAAGCACCACCACCGACAGGTTCTGGAAATCAACGAGGAAAAGTGCTTTTACTATGGCCATCGTGCCTACTGCTCCACCGAAAACCGCAATCAGGGCGAATGTGACATAATCCTGACGCAGGAAATTCTTAAGCTGCTTGTATTCCCTGAACATAAAAATATTCATAAGCAAAAAAGGAATCAGATGCAGCATGAGCACCACGTAGCCCACATCCAGACCATTCAGCCGCGGGGTAAGGACAACGCCGTCGAAGCCCCATAATATGGCGGACAGCCCGATGGCAGCGGTACCTTTTACCAATTCATTGTTGAGGTTTTTCATTTGTTGTGCTGTCAGGTTAATTCATGTCTCGTCAAGGTTATGAAGCGCTGAGATTTTTAGGATTCCTGAAAATATTACTTCAGGTACTTTTCAAGATCCTCAATGGTAACGGGGGTTGCGATTACATTTTTGTTTTTGTCCAGCAATACAAAAGTCGGTGTGGCATTCACGCCATACAATTTAGCAATCGGTCCATCCCAACCTTTTAACTTGGCAATATTAGGCCATCGATAACCTTCCTCCTTAATAGCTCTTTCCACCGATTTTTTGTCCGTATCCACCGAAATGGCAATAATCTGCAAATGCGATGTATTGTCGGGATTGTAATATTTTTCCAGCTTGGGAAGTGATGCTTTGCAATGCGGGCACCAGCTTGCCCAAAACACAAGTAGCGTGGTATCCGCCTTTACATCAATCAGCCTGATTTTCTTTCCCGACAGTGTTCTGGCTGAAAAATCAGGTGCTTCATGTCCGGGGGCCAAAGTCCTGATCGCATATAATTTACTTTCCAGGTCCATTTTTTCAGGCGACGCATCTTTAAACTCCGACAACTGACTGTTCTCAGCCATGTGGAGTAACAGTTTGTGAAAACCAAATTCCTGGAATCCGTTTAACAAATAATTTAAGGTGAATTCATAAAGTTTTTCGTTGACCAGTGTTTTTTTCATCAAAGTATCCACGGCCGGTGTAAAAGCAGCTTCCACTTCGGGTTTGGTCATCCCTTTGGATTGAAACAGGGCCAGGTATCCGACAATCTTACCCGTAAATAAATCCGCTCTGAGCAACAAGGTATCTTTAAAATCAATTCCTTTGAAATAATTGGCTTTCAGCAGTTCATCCTGTAAATAAGTCGGCAAACTGAAATTGATCATTTGAGGCATATCCAGCTTAATGAAATGGGCTGCCAGTGTATTTGGATTATCTTTAATAAGCTGCGTAGCAACCGAATGTATCTGATCCTGTAGCTTCTCCGCCTGATTTTTCAACACCTTGTAAAAAGGATCGCTTTCCGGATAAGAATTCAGTACCGGCCGCAACAAGTTGATCTTTTTCTGATTGGTCAGTTTAACACCCAGATAGTGGTAATACATCAGGTTTTCCACTGAACTCAGGATATGAAACGAGGCGTTCATCCCTTCTCCGGTGGTTGCGAACACGATGTTTTCATGATCGCAGATCAGGTCAAATTCCTGCCCTGTCAAGGTAACAATACGATACATCCCCACCGGCCAACTGTCCTTCAGAGGCATCACAAAAGTACCCGTTGTATCTGTTCTGGCGGTATCCACAATCTGATTCGAAGCCGCGAAAGCCCGAACCAGGTACACTTCAGAGTTGGACAATCCGGGAATCGTTCCTTTGATATGATAAGTCTGCGCAAGGGCTGCAAAGCCCATCACACCAAAAACAGCAGCAAGTAAAAGTCTTTTAAACATGAGTATTTATTTTGAATTTCAAAAATACGACTTAATGCAGAACGACAAAAAGCGGAGATCATAAAAATTCTGAAAGGGAGCTGAATCCTCGATATTCGAATATGCCGACCGGAACAATCCCCGTTCCGGGTTTAAAACCAGATTTGTAGATTAGGAATTTTTTGTAGAATTTTGGCTTTTATAAATCCCCGAAAGGGAAAGCATTTTGGATTAGTTCAACTCACTCATGAAAAAGGTTTTTTCGTTCATAAAAGATAAATTACCAGAATATTATGCCTTTTATTAAATCCTCAAACAGACTATCATACTTTTTCCTGATCCTAATTTTTCTTTTTATGGGGATGAACAAAAGGGCTTGTGGCAACGAAACCGCAGATGCTTCTCCCACAATAAAGCAATATCATCAGAAAAAAGATTCACTGGCCACACAAGAAATTGCCAGGCTCGTGCAGCTTGAAATTGCTTCGCAGAACCATTTAGACATTAAAGAAGAAGATTATATTGATCAGGCTTATGCCCTGGCAAAAAAGTCGGGAAACCTCGGTTTCCTGTCGACACAACTGAATTATGCAGGGAACAAAGAACGCACCATCGGGCATTACCCGATGGCGCTTTCGCTTTATAGCAGAGGGTTGTTGATTGCCCAGCATCAGAAAGACACAAATCTGATCACTCACTTTTACAACAACATTGGCGTTGTCTACCGGAAGATTGACGATTATCAGAATGCCATGCGGTTTACCATCAAAGCATTACGTCTCAACACTTTGATTAAGGATTCCCTGGGCATGGCCATTTCCTTGAACAGTCTGGGAAATGCACAGCTCCAGCTTGGGGAATATGATGAAGCGATGATGTCCTTTAAAGAAAGTCTAAAGCTGGAACAAAACAGAAAGAATAAAATCGGCCTTGCCATTAACCTGAACAACATCGGTAATGTTTACCATATTCAAAAGAATTATAAACAAGCCATCAGCTACTACAAGCTTTCTCTGGAAATCAACCAAAGGATCCATTCCCAGAAAGGAATGGCCATCTGTTATAATGACCTTTCCGAGATTTACAAGGATCTGGGTGATTTAAAAAAAGCCATGGAATATTCCGGAAAAGCCATTGCCATTTCAAAAGGCGTTGACCTACGGATCGAGGAAGCCAATGCATATCTTGATCTGGGGGATATCTATTTTCGTCAGGGCCTAAACAAAAAGGCCATACAAAATCTGAACAAGGGCATTCAGCTGATGAAACCTCTGGGGGGGAAGGCATTTTTGGGACAGTCCTACCAATCCCTGTACAAAATATATTTGCAGGAAAAGGATTATAAAGAAGCCATGAAATTTCTTCGCATGGCTCAAAGTTATCACGATTCTCTGTTAAATCTTGCTGTCCGTAACAATATTGCCAGGATGCAGATCCAATATCAGACCGAACAAAAAGAGAACCAGATCATCCTCCTCAATCAGAAAGCCAGGCTGGCTGAGGTATCCGTAAAAAAACAACGGTATTTAATTTTCTCCCTACTGAGTGCCTTTCTTTTAATGTTAATTGTCCTTTTTTTCACTTTCATCTCGCTGCGGCGAAAGAGAGGTAACAACCGCATCCTGACGCTAAAAAACAAAGAGATCGGAGAAGCCAGAAAAGCACTTGAAAGCAATGAAAAAGAACTTATCAAAGCCAAAGAAGAGGCGGAAAAGAATGCGCTGGCCAAGAGCCAGATCATGACCGACATCAGTCATGAGATCAGGACACCGTTAAACTCGGTGATCGGTTTTTCGGATCTTTTATACAAATCCGCTACGGACCCGCAGCAAAGAAAATATCTGGAGGCCATCGGAGCCAGCGGGAGAAGTTTGTTAAACCTGATCAACGAAATCCTAGACTCCAGCAAGAACGGCAAAGATGACCAGCCGCTGGATTTAGCTGACTTTGAAGTGAGAGCATGCGTTCAGGAAGTCAGCAACATATTCTCGCTGAAAGCAGAAGAAAAAAACATAACGGTAAAGACAATTTTTGCAGATGAACTTCCCGGGGTCATCCGTTTCAGCAAAATGCTGTTACAGCAAATTCTCCTGAACCTTGTGGGGAATGCGGTCAAGTTCACACACGAAGGTTCCGTAGAGATTATCGTTACAAGTAAAGCCGGCAGGGAGAAGGATCTGTTTCAACTGAATCTTGAAATTAAAGATACCGGCGTGGGCATCCCTGACAAAGAACAAGAAGACGTTTTTAAACCTTTTCATCAGGTTCTGAGCAACACCCGGCAAGAAGGGAGCGGGCTGGGATTAAGCATTACCGAGAATCTGGTAAAGAGAATGAACGGAAGCATACGTCTGATCAGCAAAAAAAATAAGGGCAGCCGGTTTATTGTGACTTTTGAAGATGTAAGGGCCATTCCGGAAAGCACTTCCCCAGACTTGATAAATTCACTAATGGTAAACATCGAGAAACCGCCTTTTTTACTTTTAAGTCAAAAAGAAGAAGTTAAGCAAGATGTAAAAAGAATTTTTGAAGAATTCGGCTTTCAACTGTTGGATGTGGGTGTTAACATGGCTGAAGCCAGAAAACATTTTCAGCATTCACTTTTGACCATACTCTGCTGCCTGAATCATGACGAATTAAGCAACACGTTGTCTGTCCTGGAAAAAGAGAACCTGAAAGACGATCACCGGATTTTGGTTATTTCGAAAGATACGGAACCCTTCGATGCTGTAAACAGTAAAAGTATTGTTACCATTCCTGCCCATCAGGAAATACTTCCGGAAAAGCTCCGGGAGTTTATAAAATCCTATCAGGAGGAGATGTTGGATCATATTATTTTTGGTACTGATACGGAGGTTCTCCAAAACACGGAAACAGAACGCGCATTTTATAAGATATTCACGCACGAATTCAAAGAAGCCAGCGCTACACACATGCTGGACAACATACGACAACTGGCTGACAAATTGAACACTGAAGGAAACGAATACGGGCTGAAGAATCTGGTTGCTTTTAGTAATACTCTCATTCAAAATATAGATCAGTTTGACACAAGTGCGATTGAAAAACAACTGAGCATTCTTGAAAAGGCGTTTAGGAATAGTTTTAATTTCAAATGACAGCACAAAAGACTACATATCTTAAGTTTTTACCTCCGATGAGGCCTTGGAGATCCAGGCTGGTATTGCTATTCTTTTGCCTGTTGTGGATTAGTCATCAGACTTTTGCACAAGACAATTCTCCGGGAGACGACACTGTATCTATGCTTAACTTATTAAAGGACAGCACACTTTCGACGTCAGAAAAACTTATCATTTCGTTAAACCTGTCCAATCTGTATGAGTCGGTCAATCCCAACAAAGCCCTTTTTTATGACAGTCTTACAGTGGTTTTATCGCATCGGTTAGGGAAGCAAAAGGCTTTCATCGCTGCGCTTCAGAATTCTGCCAAAGATTTTCAGAAGACCGGCAATTATACGAATGCCGATATTTTGTATCATTTTATGCGGAAACACCTCAAGGACAGCAGCTATACCCAACTGGCAATGTATCATTACGATTTGGGGGTCAACTATTATTTGTGGAGCAAATACAAAATGGCAGCCAGTAATTTCCAGAAATCAAGGGCCTATTACGAAGAACTTGGTGATAAACCGGGCATTGCCAAAACCCTTCTGGGAGAGGCCAAAGTATGGACACAATATAATGATTACTTTCAGGCTGTGGGGATCTTACAACGCGCAACAGACATTTACAACCAGCTTGGTGACCAGCAACATCTGGCAGATGTTCAGGTGCTTATGGGAAACATCATGTTAAGCTGGGGTCAGTTGAACCGGGCAAAATATTTTTATAACAGTGCCCTGGATTTCTATCATTCGCATGACGATTATTACAACGAGAGTCAGGTGCGGCTTGCCTTAGGAAATCTTTTGCTGATCGAGAAAAATTACCACAAGGCATTGCTGGAGTATAAAGACGCCCTCGCCTACTCCAGTGTCCTCCACGACAAATTATTACACGCCAGAAGCCTGAGAAAGGTAGGCGAAGCCTTTTATTATCTGAAAAACTATGATTCGGCCAGATATTATCAAAAACAGTCCATCCTACTTGTCAAACCTACAGGGAATCAGCACGAAATCGGGAATTACCTGTATGATATCGGTCAAATCAATTTTATGAGCCATCATTTCAAAGATGCTGTTTTGTATGCCGATTCTGCGCTATCAATTTCAAAGGAAATCAATTCGAAAGGTTTACAGCTGAAGACGCTGAAATTATTCTCTGACATCAACAAAGAAAACGGCCTTTACAAGTCTGCCTACTACTATCTGGCTCTTTACAACACCGTATATCAGGAGGTTTTTTCCGAGAGAAACCGCAAGATGGTCAGCGACATGGAAGTGCATTATGAAGCCGACCAGAAAGCCAAGGAATACGACTTATTGAAGAAACACGACATTCAAACACAACTCAACCTTGCCAAAGAAAAGAACTTTCATAACTTATTGATTGTCATTACAATTTTTATTGTTGTTATCTCCATTATCGTGGTATTCTTTATTCAGTATGAAAACAAGATCAACAAGCGAAACTACGCCCTGATCTATGCCAAGAACCAGAAAATCACGACCCAGCAAAAAAAGCTGGAAGCTTTGAATAGTGAACTTTTTACCAGCCGCGAAAGCTACCGCAGTATTGTAGAGAATGCTACCATTGGGATGTACCAGATTTCTCCTTCCGGTAAGATTTTATTCGCAAATAAAGCACTGTTAAAAATGCTTTCGCTTAACAGCCTCCGCGATCTCCAGGAACAGGTATTTCTTCAAATCCGAAATGCAAGGAGAAGACAATTCATTGAATTACTGAAGAAGCAGGAAATCATTATTGGCCGTGAGGACGTATGGAAAATGAGTGATCGGAATAATATTTATGTCAACGAAAGTGCCTGGATCATAAAAGACAACAAAGGAAATATACTCTATTACGAGGGCATCGTGGAAGACATCACCAAGCGGAAAATCGCGGAAGATAAAGTGCAGCAAACCCAGGCCATTCTGAAACAGAAAAACAAGGAACTGATCAAGAGAAATGAAGAGATCCAAAGGGCAAAAAATGAAGCGGATGAAGCGAACACGGCAAAAACCATGTTCCTCGCCAATTTCAGCCACGAGATCCGGACTCCGTTGAATTCGATCATCGGCTTTGCCTACCTACTGCTTCCTATGGCGAAATCAAGAGAAGGGAAAAACTTTGTGGATTCGATTCTGGTGAGCAGCAGCAGCCTGCTTTCGCTGATCAACGATATCCTGGATCTCTCGAAAATTCAAGCCGGCAAACTGGAACTGAACTTTGAACCGGCTTACATCCCCAAGATCATCACAGAAATCAAACAGATATTCTATCCCCAGGTAGAGTCAAAAAATCTGAACTTTAATGTCACTTTAAACCCGCACATAGAAGGATTTTATGTGGTGGACGGAGCCCGGCTTCGCCAGGTTTTGTTTAATATTGTAGGGAATGCGATTAAATTTACGGAGGAAGGGACTGTCGAAATTAAAGCAGAGGCCTTCCAAAGCAAGAAGAACAAAGAATACTTCGATCTCATTTTTACGGTGAAAGATACCGGTTCAGGAATTCCCAAAGAAGAGCAATCGGTGATCTTTGACGCATTCAAGCAAGTCAACGGGAACCGTTTCAGGCAAACGCCCGGAACCGGACTGGGGCTCAGCATCAGCCAGCGGCTTATCGAGATGATGGGAGGAAATATCGAATTGGAATCCACTATCGGCTTTGGGACAACATTTATTATCCATTTAAAAGACATCAAAAGAACCTATCAGGATGCTCTGCCTCCCGAACCTGCCCAAAAGGTTCAACCTGAGATCACAGAAATCAGGGACAAAGAAGCTATTAAAGAAGATAACTCATCAAAAATAATCGAAGCCAACCTGAAAGGGAAGTTTGGCGAAACTTATCGGAATATTCTCAATAATAAATCGATCGCTGAAATCAGAAATTTCGGGAAAGCGTTACTGGAGTTTGCACAAAAGGAGAAAAACAATGTGATGCAAAAAGAAAGCAGCCTACTCATAGAAGCAGCTGAACGATATGATATTGAAACCATTGAAAAAATGTTAGGGAAAATTAAGAAATATTTTTCTGAAAAATAAAACCAGTCATTTAATAAACTTTTAAGATGTACAAAACGGACACAGCCTTATGAACCACCACCGTAAAATATTAATTGTGGATGATATTCCGGCAAACATCCAGATTCTTGGGAATATCCTTTCCACTCAAAACTTTCAGATAGCCTATGCCCAGTCCGGGAAGCAGGCGCTTTCCGTTGTCAAGCACCAAAAGCTTGATCTCATTTTACTGGACATCATGATGCCCTCCATGGACGGCTTTGAGGTATGCAAGGTTCTGAAAAGTCAAAAAGAAACGGCTGAGATCCCGATTATTTTTCTCACTGCCAAAGCAGATATGGAAAGCATCGTTAAGGGTTTTGAGATGGGCGGCCAGGATTATATTACCAAGCCCTTTAATTCAGCAGAATTGCTGGCGCGTGTGAATACGCATATTCTGATCCACGAGCAGAAAAAGAAGCTGGAAGAGCTTAACGAGAATCTGGAAACCAAAGTCAGGGAAAGGACTCAGGAGCTGGAATCCGCCTACAAAAGGCTTGATCATCTTGAAAAAGCCAAAACGGATTTCCTTTCTATCATCAGCCACGAGCTTCGTACACCCCTGAATGGTCTGACAGGCCTTTCGACGCTCCTGAGCCAAACAGAATTAAACGACGAACAAAGGGAATATATTCAATATCTAAAAGAAGTTTCGCAGCGGTTGGCAAAATTCTCGGAACTGGCCCTGATTATTACAAGCCTCCAGGTCCAGAAATACGAAGCAGACCTCATCCCGACGGCTGTAAAATTTCTGCTTGAATCTGCCGCCGAAACGTTTAAGAAAAACTACAAAAAACAGAATCTGAAACTTACAAACGTTGACAAGGGCATTATGATTTCCGCCGCTCCTGACCTGATCAGAAAATCACTTGAATTTGTTTTAGACAACGCTACAAATCATAATCTCAATGAGGAGATAGAATTATCTGCATCAGCAGATGTAAACTCAGTGGAAATTTGCTGTCTTGACAATGGTCCCGGCTTTGACAAAGAGGCCCTGGAACATCCTTTTGAGCTGTTCTACAATGGTGATTTTGCTCACGTCCAGGGGACCGGGCTTTCCCTGGCCGCCGTTAAACTGATCATGGATCTTCACGGGGGAAGCCTGCAAATTGAAAACAGAAAAACAGGCGGGGCCTGCGTGAGGCTTACGTTTAAAAGAATCTAAAAAACAACACATTAAATGACTTACCAAAACAAACCAATCGGGCTTAATTGATAAGCCTCCTCGTAAATACGGGCTGAATTTCATTTGAAAAAAAATAATGTACATTTGACCCGTTAAAATAAACTTTGATAACATGAAATTACTAGAAGGAAAAGTAGCACTTATTACGGGTGCAACAAGAGGTATCGGAAAAGCCATCGGGCTTAAATTTGCTTCAGAAGGAGCATCCATAGCATTCAGTGACTTAAGGCATGACGAACAAATGGACGCTACTGCTGCAGAAATTGCCGCGCTGGGAGTAAAAGTAAAGGCTTTTGCTTCAAATGCTGCTTCTCTTGAAGACAGTGAAAAGCTTGTCGAAGAAGTTTTGAAAGAATTTGGCAGAATTGACATACTGGTCAACAATGCAGGCATTACCCGTGACAATCTGATGCTGCGTATGACGGAACAGGACTGGGATGCCGTGATCACTGTAAACCTGAAATCAGCTTTCAACCTCACCAAAGCAACCCAACGCGCCATGATCAAACAACGGGGCGGTTCAATCATCAATATGAGCTCTGTGGTAGGTGTGAACGGAAATGCAGGTCAGGCAAACTATTCCGCTTCAAAAGCAGGACTGATCGGTTTCACGAAATCCATTGCACAGGAACTTGGTTCACGGGGTGTTCGTTGCAACGCCATCGCTCCCGGATTTATTGAAACGGAGATGACCCACAAACTTCCGGATGATGTCCGTGAAGCATGGATCAAAACCATTCCCTTAAAACGTTCAGGGAAACCTGAAGATGTTGCCGACGTAGCCACATTCCTTGGCAGTGACCTCTCATCATATGTGAGCGGACAGGTCATCAATGTCTGCGGTGGCATGAGCACTTAGGCAACCAGAATAACAAGAATTTCATCTTTCGCCTGCAAATGATATGCAGGCGAATTTTATTTTTAAACCTCCGGACTCATTTTCATCACCTCAACCAAGATCTACCACGATGTTTTTTATCGTCTCCAAAATATTAGGCTATAGTATCAGGCCTTTAGTCTGGATTGTGATATTGATGGCTATAGCCTTATTTCACAATAATAAACGAACCAAAAAGAGAAGCCTTGTTGCCTCTTTCGTGATCCTGATCGTTTTTTCCAACTCTTTCTTTGTCACAAAAATTACCGGTATATGGGCCGTAAATCCGCAGAAAATAGACAACTGCTATGATGTGGGCATCGTCCTGGGAGGAGGAACTATAACTTTTGATAAAAAATACGATCGCAGAACGTACAAAGTAACAATAGACAGGCTATTGCAGGCGGTAGATCTTTATGAAGAGGGAAAGATTAAAAAGATCCTCATTACCGGCGGAGCTGCCAATTTGGTTTATAAAAAGATAAAAGAAGCCAATCTGATGGATGCTTTTCTGAAAAACATAAAAATACCGGCTTCTGACATTTTAATTGACACGCTGGCAGAAAACACCCATCAGAATGCCGTGTATTCAAAAAGAATTCTGGAAAAACATCCAGATCTTAAGAAATATCTGCTCATCACCTCCTCCGTTCACATGCGCAGGGCGCTGGGCTGTTTTGAGAAAGAAGGGATCCGGGTGACACCTTATCCGACGAATCTTCTCAATTCAGACAGTCCCTGGAATTTCGAATACCTTTTCATGCCCAATGCATCCAATTTTTTAACCTGGGACGGGACCCTACATGAAATGGTAGGATATTTGGTGTACAGGATCATGGGGTATATCTGATAAAATTGCAAAACAATTAAAAATGGAAACAACCATATTTTACCTGATTATCGGCATTGTTACTTTCGACTTTTTGTTTGAGGGCACACTGGACTACCTGAATATGAAACATTTCAGCCCGGTCATACCGGCCGAACTGGAGGGGATCTATGAACCCGATAAATACAAAAGATCACAGGATTATCTGAAAGCCAATTCCAGCGTTTCCATGATTTCGTCAACTGTAATGTTTCTGGCACTGATTATTGTCCTTTTCGCGCACGGTTTTGCATGGCTCGATACCGTTACCCGGACGTTGAGCAGCAGTCTTTACTTAAGGACATTGATTTTTTTCGGAATTCTCGGATTGGCCTCTACCCTGCTGTCCTTGCCATTTGAAATATACAGCACATTTGTGGTTGAAGAAAAATTTGAATTCAACAAAACCACAAAAAGGACCTATATACTGGACAAAGTCAAGGGGCTGTTTTTAGGTGCGATTCTTGGCGGTGGCATTTTACTTTTCATCCAATGGGCTTCCCTGAAAGGGGGACAGTTGTTCTGGATCATCACCATTGCCGGGATCGGGTTCATCATGATCTTTATGGCCATGTTTTACACATCGCTTATTGTGCCGCTGTTCAACAAACTCCAGCCGCTGGAAGACGGCCCCTTAAAATCAGCCATTCAGGCTTTTGCCGATCTTTCAGGATTCACATTAAGCAATATTTACATCATGAACGGTTCAAAACGAAGCACCAAAGCCAATGCCTATTTCAGCGGACTGGGTCCGAAGAAAAAGATCATTTTATACGACACCTTGCTCGACGTACTGGAAACGGATGAAATTGTTTCCGTTCTGGCCCATGAAATAGGGCACTACAAGAAGAAACACATTTACAAAGGACTGCTTCTTTCGCTATTTCAGCTGGGCATCATGCTCTTATTGTTGTGGTGGACCTTAGGAAACCCTGTCTTCTCGCTGGCCTTAGGTGCTGACCAAAGTAGTTTTTATCTGGGATTACTGTCATTTGCTATCCTCTACACTCCAATCTCATTTTTACTTGGAACTGTCATGAATGTCTTTTCCAGGAAACATGAATACCAGGCAGACCATTTTGCCGCACAACACAGCATGGCCAAAAATCTGACCCATTCTCTGATAAAACTCTCGGAGTCGAGTTTAAGCAACCTGACACCGCATCCGGCTTACGTGTTCTTTAACTATTCTCATCCCACGCTGATCCAAAGGAAAAAAGCGCTGAATGAGGAAATAAATCAGTAAGTAGAACGGTGGAATGAAAAGAAAGTGAAAATCGTTTTCACGATGATTTTTAAGTCCACCCACCAATCAGCCACCATTGCGTATTGATTATCAAGCGCTATACGCTCTTCAGGATTGTGGATGGTTGTGGAATGGATCTGCCAAAGGCCTGTGATACCGGCAGGTGCCAGGAAACGATAAGCCCATTCATCCGTAGTAAGGTTCTCAGCTTCGTAAAGTGGTAACGGCCTGTTGCCTACCACCGACATGTTGCCCAGCAACACATTGTAAAACTGGGGAATTTCATCTAAATGAAACCGACGGATCACTTTTCCCACATGCGTAATTCTCGGATCATCTTTGGCTTTAAAGAAAACCCGTTGCAGCAATTTGGCCTTTTTCAGGCTTAGGTAATAATTCTCACAGATTTCAATCCCGTCCATATGCAATAAAGGCGAACAGGGCTTTCCCAGCTCCCGGCATTCGGGACAGAACTCAAGGTCTTTCATCCAGCCTTCACCTTTCAGGTTGATGGTATATTCATTTACCGGATACAGTTTCTCAAGATTCTGATCCGAATTCTGATACATCGTCCTGAACTTGTAAAAGGTAAAGATGTCATAGCCTTTCCCCACTCTATTCTGGGAAAAAATGACGGGACCCTTGCTCTCGAGTTTTACAGCAATAGCAATGATAAGAATCAGTGGGGAAAAAAACAAAAGCGCCAATATTGAAAATGCTATATCGAAAAGGCGCTTTCCATAACCTATCCTGTAATATTCGGATAAATCACAGCTATTATATAATTCGTAGTTGGTCAAATATTCAGTATTAATTACGTTAAGGTTGTGTCTGCCTTAAACATCTCATGCACAAACAAATCTTTATTCTAAAAGAAGCTTAACAATCCTTCTTTCTAAAGTATCATCAGCAGTTATTAAGAACAAATCTACACAATTCATCCATCAAAACCAACCATCAGCATTAAATTATTTCGCATTTCAGGCAAAATAATTTAATCCGAAACATAAATTCAATCGTTAAGAACTGAAAAAGATGATTTCAAATAGCCGAATTTTGTTACCTAAAATTTTTAAAATCAGTATCTTCTGTAAAATGTACTATAGTCTAACTGTGGCAGTTTTGTAAACTTCACAAAATACAATCCGCTGAGCGTATCTTCCGTACTATTATTTAATACAAACGAATATTTCGTGCCTCCCTTAAATCCAATGCTATCATTCCCGTCAAGATAAATGATTGTATTATCTGCGGGGTTGATGAATCCAAAGGTTGCCAAACTTTGTGTCATAACCTCGATCTTCCATACGGCACTATCCTGAAAAGTAATACGAGCGGCTCTGTTGCCTAAAAGATTCAGATCATATGCCACCTGAAAAGTATCAGGGGGGTTCAAAATTGGATTTACATAACTGAAGGTTATAATGTTCGGTTTCACCGAAGCAGGCTTGCATCCCGCTACGGTAAAAATGATTGCACCAAGAATAACAACTAAGAGAAGACCGGTCTTAAATCTCATAGCCAATCGTTTCCGCTAAGTTACGCATTTTTTCCGTGGCAGTTCTTATATTTTTTGCCACTGCCACAAGGACAAGGATCATTCCTTCCCACCTTCTTCTCAACTTTTATCGGTTGTGGTCTGGCCTGCTCACGCGTATCAGAATCCACCTGTGAAAGCATATCACCGCGGGCTTCACGCATCTTGGAACGATCTATGCCACGAGTAATCTGAGCTTCACGGAATTGCGCCTGATTCGGATTATAAATATCTGCTTTCACGAGATAAGAAACCACATCCTGGTTTACTTTTTCGATCATCTTTTTGAAAAGATTGTAAGACTCCAGTTTGTAGATCAATAAAGGATCTTTCTGCTCGTAGGAAGCATTCTGAACCGATTGTTTTAACTCGTCCATTTCCCGGAGTTGTTCCTTCCAGGCATCGTCAATATTTGCCAGGACAATGCCTTTTTCGAAAGAAAGTGCGATTTCCTTTCCCTTTGTATCAACCGACCGTTTCAGGTTGGCGATCACCTGTACGTGCTTCTGTCCGTCGTAAAACGGAATGGCAATATTTTCGTACTGGCGCTGATTTTCGTAAACATCTTTTACAATCGGCAAAGTCTGTGAGATCAGATTTTCTCTTTTGGCAAGATAACTTTTATAGACGTTTGCAAAAACTTTCTCGGTGAGCTCATCAGGACGCATACCCAGGAATTCCTTTTCTGATTTTACCGGGGAATCCGTAGCAAGAATTCTAAGCATTTGCATCTGGAAGTTCTCAAAATCAGAATTCTGAAGATTCTCATTCACCACCTGTTCCACCAGGTCGTACATCATATTGGAGATATCCAGGGCCAGCCTTTCGCCGAAAAGAGCGTGTCTACGCCTTTTATAAATCACCTCCCGCTGGGAGTTCATGATATCATCGTACTCCAACAACCTCTTACGAATACCGAAGTTGTTCTCTTCCACTTTCCTCTGGGCCCGTTCGATGGATTTGGTAATCATAGAATGCTGGATCACCTCTCCTTCATCCAGTCCGAGACGATCCATAATCCCTGCAATTCTTCCGGAGCCAAACATACGCATCAGATCGTCTTCCAGAGAAACGAAGAACTGTGAACTACCCGGATCTCCCTGACGACCGGAACGACCGCGCAACTGACGGTCCACACGCCGTGACTCGTGACGCTCCGTACCAATGATGGCAAGACCACCGGCTTCTTTCACCCCGGGGCCCAACTTGATATCGGTACCACGACCGGCCATGTTGGTGGCAATGGTCACTTTCCCGGGCAAACCGGCTTCTTTCACGATCTGTGCTTCTTTGAAGTGCAACTTGGCATTCAGAATATTATGCTCGATATGCCTTCTGTCGAGCATTTTGCTCAGCAGTTCGGAAGTTTCCACGGAAGTAGTACCCACAAGCACAGGTCGGGTCTCATTGACCAGCTTTTCAATCTCATCGATGACCGCCGTATATTTTTCACGTTTGGTTTTATAAACCAGATCTTCATGATCCTCACGGATAACGGGTTTGTTCGTTGGTACAACGACCACATCCAGTTTATAGATATCCCAGAGTTCAGACGCTTCAGTTTCAGCCGTACCGGTCATACCGGCCAGCTTTTTATACATCCTGAAATAGTTCTGCAAAGTTACCGTGGCATAAGTCTGGGTTGCAGCTTCAATTTTTACCTTTTCCTTGGCTTCGATAGCCTGATGCAATCCATCCGAATATCGACGCCCCTCCATGATACGACCAGTCTGCTCATCGACAATCTTCACCTTATTGTCCATGATCACATATTCCACGTCTTTTTCAAACATGGTATAGGCTTTCAGGAGCTGATTTACCGTATGTACACGCTCCGACTTGATGGAGTAATCGGCGATCATTTCGGTTTTCTTTCTCAAATATTCCTTCTCATCAAGGCCCTGGCTTTCCAACTCGGCTACTCTCTCACCGATGTTGGGCAGAATGAAAAACTCAGGATCGTTGTATGATTGTGTCAGCAGATCGATCCCTTTCTCGGAAAGATCTGAAGTATTGTTCTTTTCATCAATTACAAAATAAAGCTCATCGTCAATCAGGTGCATGTTCTTGGCCTGCTCCTGCAGATAGAAACTTTCCGTTTTCTGCATCAGGGCTTTATTCCCCTCTTCACTCAACAATTTGATGAGGGCCTTGTTTTTAGGAAGCCCACGGTAAGCACGAAATATAAGCTCACCAGCTTTCTTAACGTTATCGGAATTGCTCCTGTCGGCAAGCAGTTTTCTGGCATCCGACAGCAGGGTAGAAACCAAATTCTTCTGGACATTATGCAGTTTCTCGACATCCCCTTTCAGCGCATCAAATTCATGCTCTTCACCACGTGGAGTCGGACCGGAAATGATCAAGGGGGTACGAGCATCATCAATCAACACCGAGTCAACTTCGTCGACAATACTGTAAATAAAATCGCGCTGCACCATTTCTGCCGGGTCGGATGTCATATTGTCACGCAGGTAATCGAAACCAAACTCATTGTTGGTCCCATAAGTGATATCGGAAAGATAGGCTTCGCGGCGTTCAGGGGTATTTGGTTCATGATTATCGATGCAATCCACCGACAAGCCATGGAACTGGAACAGCATTCCCATCCATTCCGAGTCACGTTTTGCCAGGTAATTATTCACGGTTATCACATGCACCCCTTTTCCAGGCAGGGCATTCAGGTACATCGGCAAGGTAGCAACCAAGGTTTTACCTTCACCGGTAGCCATTTCAGCAATTTTTCCCTTGTGCAGAACCACACCTCCGAAAAGCTGAACATCATAGTGAACCATATCCCAGGTGATCATGTTACCACCTGCCATCCACTGATTTTTGTAATACGCTTTGTCGCCCTTGATGTAAACATTATCCAGTTTGGAAGCCAGGTCACGGTCCCAGTCGGCAGCAGTGACTTCTACTTCCTTGTGGTCCTTAAAGCGGCGGGCCGTTTCTTTCATAACGGCAAATGCTTCCGGCAACAGCTGATCCAGGATATCCTGGGTCTTCTCGTAACTGGTGGTCTGAAGTTTATCCAGTCTTTCGTAGATCTTCTCTTTTTCTTCGATGTCGATTTCAAAATTATCTTCGACCTGGAGCTTCAGCGTTGCTATTTCATTCTCTTCAGCAGCAATATAATCAGCAATTTTTTGTTTGAATTCCAGCGTTTTAGCACGAAGCTCATCGTTACTTAAATTCTTGATACTCTCATAAGCATCCTTAATCTTGTTTACATAAGGATTAAGTGCTTTCCGGTCACGCGTATCTTTGTCGCCAATAAGGCCTTTAATAAATCCAATCATTGTATTTCATGTATTGAAAATCTGTCTTATCAACTATCGTTCCTAAACAACTTTTTTGGACAGGTAATTTTTTGCAAAGGTATTGAAAGCATGTCAATTTTTAACGGTTTTTTTATATTGCATGATGTAAGATGAAATCCGCTGAAGAGCATTCTCTTCGGGCATTGGCGCAGGCGACATGGCGATGGTACCGTCAGGATTTATGAGCACGTACGCAGGATAATCCATCACCTGATATTTTTCAAGCAGTAAAATATCTTTTCCCAACAATAAAAACGGCCAGGCATACTGTTGCGACAAATAGGCTTTCAGATAATAATCGGTATGTTTCCCGACCAGGATAACTACCGGTGTGAAATCATCGTATTCGTGATCTGACAAGTTCTTCAGGTACGACAACTGATTTTCGCACATGGGATCCTGAGTCTTAAAAAAAGCCAGCAAAACGAATTTATGCCTGAAGCTTTCCAATGTGTACTCTTTACCGTTGAAGCCGGGCAGGTCGAAGTCCGGGGCTTTGCTCCCGGGAATCAACTGCTTTAGCTTCAGATAAAAATCATGGGCAATCTTCCTGTTTTCAGGATATTTACATTGTTGAGCCATCCTCTCAAACATCCGTAGAATACTCCAGCGGTCAAAATCATTATGGTAGAAGTACTTTTCAAGAGAAACCATCTCCGCCAGCTCCCGGACACAGGGATCTGCCTGAAGCAATGGAACCTTGGAAAACAGGGCATCCAGTTTATGGAAATTTCCCGTGGGCATGATCACCGACAAGTGGCTCATATTCAGCGGATCGTGCAGTATCGATTCAAAAAATGATTTGAAAAAACTCCTGAACTGTTCAACATATTGAACATTGTTGTAAAGCACCTTCTGCCCGGTAAAATATTTCTTCGCGAAAGCATCCGGCGACATGGTTCTGGCAGCCCATTCCAGAGAAGCCATCGAATAACGAATGTAATTTTTCACATAAAGAGCTGTATCCTTTGAAAACCTGTCCGTAACTTCTTTTTTAAAATTGTCTAAAACCGACCTGTTGTGATACAAATAAACATCCTTGAAATGAGCCAGCAAAAATTGATTGTAAACCTCATTGAAATTTCCCAGGCTGTCCGAAAGGCTCGTATTTCCTTGTACGATGTTAATTTCAGGAGGCTGTTGATCAAAAATGGAACCGTGTTGCCCGGTTGTATCACGAACAATTTCCAACTGATAATTTTCTCCAGGTTCCAAAAAGAAACTGCTTTTTTTCAGGTTTACTGCCAAATAGGCATAGACAGGATGTTTCAGACTGATGTGGAAAGAAAAATCATCGTTCTTTCCAGCATAGGTCGTTGCCAACGTCCGGGGCTGTTTCGAAAACAAGTCGGCAGGAACAATCAGGCGCACCAGGCTTTCCGGCTCATAACCCTTCAAATGTCCCGAAACGAATACATTCTGTGCCGCAGCCACCTGGATAAAAATAACAAAAAGAAAATTGATTAACAGATACTTGCGCATTTTTATTTTTTCTCAACAACAGGTCCTGCGCCATTTAATTTAACAGCTACTAAGACTCCTTTTTCAGGTGGTTAAAACGCCAATCAAGGGAAAAATATTGTCTGTGGTATATGATTCACGATACGGGAAATCAATCGTTGTTTTCCATTTTTATTTTTACCTGAGGTGGAACCAGGAGGCTAATATCGCCGCCATAACGGAAGACCTCTCTTACAATCGAAGAAGAAATAGGTGCGTACTCTGGTTCGGTGAGCAGGAACAGGGTCTCAATACCACCCGTCAGCATTTTGTTCACATGAGCTATTTCCTTCTCAAATTCAAAATCCGCCGCTGTCCGTAGCCCCCTGAGGATGTAATTTGCATTCACTTTTTTACAGAAATCAACCGTCAGGCCGGAATAGGTACGTACGACAACTTTGGGTTCATCGGCAAAAACCGATTCGATCCATTCTTTTCTTTGATCCAGCGGGAACATGTATTTTTTTGCAGAATTGATCCCAATGGATACGATAATTTCGTCAAAAAGCGGAATGGCTCTTTTGATGACAGAAACATGCCCTTTTGTAATGGGGTCGAACGAACCCGGGAAGATGGCTATTTTTTTCATCAGATGTTATTTTCAAAACAAAAATAAGAAAGGTTTTACTATGAAAACCAACAATTTCCGAAAGCGTTTATCTTTAGCCGGGATGTTTTACGAGACAGGCACAAATTTCATCACCGATACTGTCCCGCAATGATCTGAATGTCTTACTCAAAGCAGTCCTGCATTCATCCTGATTCATCCAGCGTGCTTGGGTAATTTCTTCTTCCACCTGGGGTACCAGCTCATGATCCGAATCCGTTCGCATGAAAAACCAGTGCGTCTTTTTCAGATACCACTTGTCTTTGTGCCAGTATATATGAAAACTTGGTTTCAGCTTTTCTGTGATCCTGAGTTCTCTTACGCCCGTCTCCTCCTCTACTTCTCTCAGGGCGCAATGTTCCACATCTTCATTTTTATCCATTTTGCCTTTCGGCAGATCCCATATCCCGGATCTGTAAATGAAAAGAACCTCTTTGTTTTTGTTAAAAACCACACCACCGGCAGCTTCGAGGTAAAAGAAAAACGCTTTGAAATCAATCTTCATTTGTTTTCTGTCATATCCATATAGTATGACATCTCTCCTCACTTCCAGCTGCAACCAATCTGCCAGAAACCCGTGTAAGCTTTTTTTGTTATTAAGTTCGACGACTGAATTTCCAGCATCAGTGGATTGTTTTTTAAAACTTATCTTGCTATTTTCAAAAAAAATCTCAACCATATTTTGATTCTTAGGGCAAAAGTACAATGTATTTCCGCAAATGGAAACTATAAAAATTGCAAATTAAGGATACATCCGAAGTAGAACATCCGTTTGGTTCTAATAAATGTTACATTATAAATATCTGAAATAAAAGATATTGTAATTGATTCACAAAAAAAATTCCATAATTTCATCAGGAAACAAAATTTATTTTAATTTTGTAAGCGATTACTTACATAATATGGAACGGCAAAAAACAGACGTCAGGCAGGAGCAAATCAAATCAGCCGTACTGGATATTATCTATACAGACGGACTGAAAAACCTGTCCACAAGGAATCTGGCCGAAAGAATCGGCATGAGCGAAGGAACGATATTCCGTCACTTCAGGACAAAACAGGATATCATCCTTTCCATCATAAAAGATGTGCAGACCGATTTTATCGGGAATCTGCGTAAAATAGCAACCTCACCATCTCAACCTCCTGAAAGACTGGAAAGGTTGCTTTGCGCCACGGTAACTTACCTCACTGAGAACAGGGGAATCACCATGTTACTGTTTTCAGAAGCAACACAGAAAAACGACAAAGAGCTTAAACAGAACCTCCAGAATATTTTTAATAACCAAAAAAGTCTTGTTAGCAAGATCGTACTGGATGGCATTGCTTTAGGGATATGGGACGAAAGTACTGATGTGGAACAGATTGCCATGCTTTACATGGGAATTCCGGTTGCCCTGAATATTGAGCTTGTTTTTGCAGGAGGAGTATTTCACAGTGAGAATTTCTGCAGTCGAACAATGACCCTCCTTATAAAAATGCTCGAAAAATAATTTTTTTGATTACTATGTAAGTAAACACTCACTTTATAATATTTCGATTAAATAAAACACGTTAACAAGGCAAGGAAACATGGTAAACTACATCATCGCACTCATTTCATTTGTGGCCGCTTTTATCTTCTCCCTCGGGGGAATCGGTGCCGCCATCATTTTGATTCCTATCCTGGTATCCTTTGGGATTCCGATCACCATGGCGAAACCGGTGGGCCTTTTTTACAACACCGTCAGTCTCACAGGGGCCAGTGTTTCGAATATTAAAAACAAACGGCTTGATTTTAAGGTAGGCATCCCCATCATCATTTTTTCCTTTCTTTTTGCTATCGTGGGAGCCTACCTTTCGCAATACATTCCCAAAAAGATCATCTTGCTGCTATTCATCGGATTTTTGCTTTTCTCAGGGCTGATGTTCTTATTTCACAAGAAAAAGGAAAAAGAAACTTACAGGATCGACACGCCTTATTTTGCGCTTTCACTGATCGGAGCTTTTGCAGGCATGTTATCAGGCCTGCTGGGGATTGGTGGCGGTGGCATTATCTCGCCGTTAATGCTCATGCTGGGATTCAACCCCAAAAAGATCGCTGCCATCACAGCCTTTGTGGTTCCGTTTTCTTCCTTTTCCGGATTTTTGACCTACTGGTACATGGGAGCCCTGGACTGGAAACTGATTATCATCGCGTCGACAGCAGGAGTCGCAGGTGCCACGCTGGGAACTATGTTCATGCATAAAAAGCTGAATCCCGCAACCGTTAAAAAAATCCTGGCTGTGATCCTATTACTCATGGCCGCAAAACTTATTCTGAAAGTTTTTTAAAACATAATCAATGAAATATTTACAATCCAAGGTAAAGAAGTTAACACCCGACTTCAGAAGACGAAACGTTTTGACCGTCAAAATACTCGCATTCCTGATTTTATTGGGTTCTTCACTATCCGGGTACGGACAGGAGAATGGATCGAAACAAATTGCAGTATGGCACGGCTACACACAATTCAGGTTTACCACGAATTTTCAAAATGAAAATGCCTTTACAATGCAACGGTTGAAATTCTGGATTCAATCGGCTCCGGATTTCAATCGCCATTGGGGTTTTAAAGTACAGACCACGTTGTCGGGAAGTAAAAACGAACAATTCTTCCTGCAGGACGTTTTTGTTTTTTACCGGTCAAAACAATTTACACTGGATTTGGGCCAGTTTGTTCCGGAATACAGTCTGGAGCGTTTCCAGCCTGATTATGAAATTCCGTTAACCAACCGGGCTCCCGTGATCAATGCGCTGATCCCCGACGGCACACTCGGGGTCCGTGACCTGGGGGCACAACTGGGCTGGCAAAGTGCCCAGCACCGGATCCAGTCCTGGATCGGCCTTTTCAACGGGTATGGCATTAAAGAATATCGCCTGAACAATTCGGGTTTTTTGATCACCCAGAAAACAGAATTTAAGCCGTTAAAGACTTTAAATGTAGGCTATTCCATCATGTTCAGGAAAGCCGACCGACTCCCGTTGAAAGCCCTCCTGCCCGATTCCGTGATTTTTTCAGGCAATGAATTTGGTTACAACCTGTTTGCCGAGTATCACACGAAAGTACTCCGACTGCAGGCGGAATATCTTTCAGCTTATTTAAATCACACCTATGCCGATGGCTATTATTTTCTGGCAGCCATAGATGTTCAGAAAAATCAGTTTGTTGCTTCCTGGAACAAGTATAATGACTTAATCAACAACACTACAAATGACCCCGTATTTCACCTTGGCTACAACTATCTTTTTGATCGAAACAACATCAAACTCATGGCCGACAATGGTTTTCAAATCGTGAACCACAATCTGGCAAACGATGTCTTCATATTACAATTCCAATTGTTTTTCAAGTAGTTATTAAAAATTAATGTGTTTTCAATCTAAAATAAATTATTAACTCTCTAAATTTTAAGATCATGGTAAATCCAAAAGACTGGCTCGAATTCGGGCAGAAATTTCACGGACACAAATGTCCCGCAATGCCGATGGGACTTAGAGTAGGCGCAGCAGCCATGAATGCCCTGGGTGTAGAACGTGCCCAAGACGGACAACTTATTGCATTCACAGACCTGGGCGACGACCACTGTGCTACCTGTTTTGCCGATGGCCTGCAGGTGATCATGGGAACGACTTTCGGTAAAGGAAACATAAAGAAAACCCACAAAGGCAAATGGGCCGTGACTGTTGTAGACAAAGCGACAGGAAAGGCCGTCAGGGTCACCCCCAGGGCCGAAGCGATGTTGGCCAACAAGCAGACTTCCTTTTTCAAAGATTATCGTGAAAAAGGCATTCCTGCCAGCAAAGTCCCGGATGAGGTCGTGGAACCCTTGGTTCTGAATGTGATGAATGCTCCTGATGATAAGATCATCAACATTTCAGAAGTGTTTCAATACGATCTTGGCGAACACCCGCACAGTTTTAGCAGCTTTGTCTGTGAAGAATGCGGCGAGATGACGGTGATGGAATACGGTCGAGTAAAAGGCGAAAAGAAAGTTTGCATGGACTGCGCCACACAGTAGTTTCACACGTTATTTTTCAAAAGAGCCGGCTGTCAAAACGCCGGCTCTTTTTATTGTATCATCGCTCCGGCCCCTATTTTCACTTTTTGGTGTTTCAATGTTTAATTTGCCGTTGATTTTACTGAAACTGATTATCTTTGCGCCCATGCAGGAAACCATTATTATACTCGATTTCGGCTCCCAGTACACTCAGCTTATTGCACGCAGAGTCAGGGAGTTAAATGTTTATTGTGAAATCTATCCGTTTCACAAGATTCCCGAACTTACCGATGAGATTAAGGGCGTGATCCTTTCGGGAAGCCCTTATTCCGTTCGTGATAAAAACAGCCCGGTCCCTGATCTGTCAGGCATTCGCGGAAGATATCCCCTGTTGGGAGTATGCTACGGCGCACAGTTTCTGGCTCAGCATGACGGCGGTGAAGTGATGCCCTCCAAAATCAGAGAATACGGCCGCGCCAACCTGAACTACCTCGATAGAAGCTGTACGCTGATGGATGGATTATCCGACGGAAGTCAGGTTTGGATGTCACACGGTGATACGATCCTGGAATTACCACAAAACTTCGAGATCATTGCCAGCACATCCAGTGTGAAAGTCGCCGGTTTTCAGGAAAAAGGCACGTCAACGTACGGTATTCAATTCCATCCGGAAGTTTTTCATTCCACTGAAGGGCCTAAATTGCTGAAGAATTTTGTGGTGGACATCTGCGGTTGCCACCAGACCTGGACCCCGGATTCGTTTATCGAAACTACCATCGCTGCTTTGAAAGAAAAAATTGGTAACGACAGAGTGGTTCTGGGATTGTCAGGTGGTGTGGACTCTTCGGTTGCAGCTGTTTTGCTGAACCGTGCCATCGGGAAAAACCTGTATTGTATTTTCGTCGATAACGGCCTCCTGCGAAAAAACGAATTTGCGAATGTACTGCATTCTTATCAGGATATGGGCCTGAATGTAAAGGGCGTAAATGCCTCCGCTCAGTTCCTCGGTGCTTTGAAAGGCATCACAGATCCTGAACTCAAAAGAAAAGCCATCGGTAAGACTTTTATCGAAGTTTTTGATCAGGAAGCCCATCTTATTCAGGATGTAAAATGGCTCGCCCAGGGAACCATCTATCCCGATGTGATCGAATCTGTCTCCGTAAATGGTCCCTCCGCTACCATCAAATCGCACCACAATGTGGGCGGCTTGCCCGATTTCATGAAATTGAAAATCGTCGAGCCACTGAATACCCTTTTTAAGGACGAAGTAAGAAGGATTGGAAAATCTCTCGACATGCCGGAACAGTTGTTGCATCGCCATCCGTTCCCAGGACCCGGACTGGGAATTAGAATCCTGGGGGAAATTACAGCAGAACGCGTGCGCATTCTACAAGATGTCGACGATGTGTTCATCAGCAATCTGAGGGAACAAGGCTTGTATGACACAGTATGGCAGGCGCTGGCCGTACTACTTCCGGTTCAGTCTGTCGGTGTTATGGGTGACGAGCGGACTTATGAAAATGTGGTTGCCTTGCGAGCTGTGAGTTCTACCGACGGAATGACCGCCGACTGGTCGCATTTGCCCTACGAGTTTCTGGCAAAGGTCTCTAACGACATCATCAATAAAATCAAGGGCGTCAACCGCGTTGTATATGATATCAGTTCGAAACCCCCTGCTACCATCGAGTGGGAATAGACAGCAGTGGCATGGCGATTTAAAAAAATTTTGCGCCCGGGCATAATTTCTTTAATTTCGCAAGCGTTTAACTTAAGTAATTTTTACATTTGGTTTTCTCAAGCTGAAATAAGAAACATGAAAAAGTTTTTTATCCTCCTTTTCTTTTTTATCACCAGTCTGGCTCAGGCACAATCCGTTAGCATTCCTATCAGCAAAGTCATCCAAACCAGGGACGGAAAACAATTTTACGTGCATACCGTGCAAAAGGGACAGACCGTGTATTCCATCGCGAAAGCTTATAATGTGGGTATCGATGAGATTTACTACAACAACCCTGCTGCAAAAACCGGAATTATAGTTGGGCAGCAGCTTTATATTCCTACGGTAAACAAGGAGGCAGAAATTACAAAGCAGGTTAAACAATCGAATTTTGATTTTTTCTACCATGTTGCTTCAGAGGGGGAAAGCATTGACCATATCGCGTCTATTTATATGATTCCCCAAAAATATATTTTGCTTGCCAACCCCGGGCTAAAAGGCCCATTAAAGGAGGGCGAATTTGTTAAGATTCCGGTGGAGGATGCCTATAAAATTCTGGATGGACAAGCTTCCGGCGAACCGGCGTCCAAACCTTATACCGGCGGGTTAAATCCCAACAACCCAGAGACAAACGATCTGCCTGTGGAAAAGGCCATCAGCAATATGGAAAACACGCCGGCGCCGCAACTACAGTCAAGCCAGGCTACTCACAGTACGCCGGCGAATCAGAACGCAAAGATTCCTATTATTAAAGATTACCGTCATGTGGTGATGCAGGGCGAAACGCTCGGAAGCATAGCAAATAAATACAAGATTACGGCAACAGAGTTAAGGGCAGTGAATCCGGGCGTAACCCAGGTAGCACGAGGCATGCAGCTGAAACTGCCCGTCAACGCAAAGGTTCCGGGATATCAGGCCAGCAAGGCCGATTTAAAAAAGGTAAAAGAAGCCTTTCACAAGCCTGCCAATAACACTACTGTCCAACATCAGCAAGCGAAGTCAAACTCGGGCTTTATCGTGCACATTGTCAAAAAGAAAGAAACGCTGTACAGCATCTCCCGAAAATATGGAGTAAGCCTGAACGACTTATATCTGGCGAACAAGAACCTCACAACTTCCATCAGGATAGGCCAGAAAATCCTGATTCCAAAAAAAAAAATAAATAGGACCTATGTGGTCTATTCGCCTGCAGGAAAGATAAGACTCAAGAAAGTCGCCAAATTATACGGCATTAGTATTGCCGAAATAAAACAGGCGAATCCTTTCGCGGGACGCGTTGTATTTCCGGGACAGATTGTAAAGATCCCTGCTGAGAAAAGGCCGGAAGTGACTCCACTGGCTCCGCCCCCACAAAAAACAGAACAAAAAGAAACAACCGCGGCCAAAGAAAAAGAAATGCAACAGCCAGCATTCACACCAGGTTGTGAGTCCTCGCTGCACGACAGAACCTTTAAGGTAGCACTGATGGTTCCGCTCTATCTTGATCAGACTGACAGTCTGGACCGTACTCAGTTTATGATGCAGCAGGAGCGGCATTTTGAACCGTTCCGGTTTATCCAGTTCCTGCAGGGAGCCTTACTGGCATCAGAAGAGTTGAAGTCCCAGGGAATGAACCTCCGGTTTTACGTGTATGATGTAGATCAGACCCTGACAAAGACTTCCAAGGTGCTCTCCCGGCCAGAACTCATGAACATGGACCTGATCATAGGCCCCTTCTACAGCCGGAGTTTTGATGAAGTTTCACTCTTTGCGGGGCATTTTCACATTCCCATCGTAAATCCGCTCACTTTCCGGGAGTCGGTCCTGGACAGCCATAACGGTGTTATCAAAGTAAAACCGGGCTTCAGCTATGAGCCGCATCTGATCAAAAAACTGGTTCAGGAATACTATTCCGGAGACAAGGTCTTCATCCTCAAACCCGATGCATTTTCAAATACGCAAACGGTAGACAACTTCCGTGATTCGGTGCAGCAGGTATTACCCGATTCAGTGAAATATGCAAACAGCCAGCTTGTAAACATGGGCATCACAGTAACTCAACGTGAGCGTGTGCAGGAACAAGCTCAGCTGGAAGCTCAGCTGAAAGCACAGAAAGAAACGCTGCAGCAAAGTCAGCAGATGGGGTATCAGGATAAACGGCAGCTGATAAAGATAGACTCTATGTTACAGGTAACTCAAAAGCCGATCGTAACGACCATTGATGATACCTTAAGACCGTATTTCCTGGAAAACAGGTACATCCAGCCAGACTCTTTAAAGACTTTTCGTCTGAACGACACCACGACTTTTGCCAATCACATTGTTCAGATCAACTACATGCAGGACAGTCTGCATCCGTTTTTAGACAATGCATCCGTCTTGCGTCAGAACCTGGTGATCGTTTACGGTACGAACAAGGCTTTTGTGATGGACGTGATGAACCGCCTGAATGTGCTGTGCGACACCTTTAACGTAAAAATGATCGGTGTGCCGGCATGGGAAACCATTTCCAATCTTGACGATTATCAGATGAACAAACTCAATGTGACTTATCCGGCAAGTTTTTATGTGAATTATAATGCGCCGAAAGTCAGGGAACTGAACGACGAGTTTGTGAAGTCATACGGCACAATGCCAGAGCAATACGGCTTCCTGGGCTATGACATCACACATTATTTTCTGGACGCCCTATATCATTATGGGAAAAATATGACACGGTGTCTGCCTGACATTCCATACCAGGGGATCAGTACCAAATTTCAGTTTGTACCTTCTTCACAAGACAAAGGCAGTTACGAGAACAAATATTGGAACGCCCTGCAGATCAATAACATGCAACTCAACAAGTTACCGGATTCTACAGCGGTAAAGCCTAATTTCAATTGGCCGCGAGCTGTTCAGACTAACGATACGGTTCAGTAGACCGGAATCTTCTCCCGGCATTCCCCTTTTTACGTATTGTATTGGCTAAAACAAATTTAGCCCGGTAGTTGATATTTATCTCTTTTTTCATTATGTTTGTTATAGTTAAAGGTATGTAGAGTGAAAACATCCATCAGATATTATGTGTTTTCCATTCTCACTGATTCGATGTTTTCTTTCATGAGAAAAACATCACAGGGAAATGTTTTTCTGTTTCCGGTTCAAATTTATTTCAGGGCATTTAGCATATAATTCACATCGCTGAAAAGATATTAAGGGACATCTTATAAGATTTTACTAACGAAAATGGATAGTTATGAATACGATTTTTAAAAAATCATGGGGAAGAAACCTGCTGGTTACAGCAGTTCTTCTGATGTCTGCACACTTTATGAATGCGCAGGAAAATTATATTTTATATGGTTTCAGAGGCATCCCGCAAAGCATCAGCCTGAATCCGGCATTAACACCGGATGCTTCGCTTTTCATTGGCGTTCCGGTCATCTCCAATATTGAGATCTCGCTTATAAATTCGGTGGGCAATTACAATGATTTTTTTACCCGAAAACCCGGAAGCACTGTGGATAATCTGGATTTATCAAAAATTATTAAATCCGGCAACAGCATGGGTTTCACCGGAATATTTATCAATGAGGATCTGCTCTCCGCAGGATTCAAAATCAAAAGCAGCTTTTTTACGCTGGGCGTAAGTCAACGGTTTTCGTTTACCCTGAACTCAGATAATGACCTCTTTAAATTAATCTGGAATAATGAGGCTGTGAACGCCGGGACAACACTTTATCTCAATAATACGGCCATTGATCAAACGCACATGCTGGATTATCATGTCGGGTTATCCATGCCTGTGGCTCCTAAAATCACGGTCGGCGCCAGACTTCACCTCCTGCAAGGACTATCAAATATACAAACCAAGAACAACGGGATGAATTTCATGACTCAGGCTGATGGAAGCGGTGGTTACAATGTGTATGCAACAACGCGTCTTTTGTTGAATACGGCTGGATTCCAGGATAACTCCAACAATAACTTCAGTGCAGGACAATACATTTCAGATTTCAATAATATAGGCTTTGCCGTTGATTTGGGGGCCGCCGTAAAAGTTACGGACCAGTTAAATGTCACTGCCAGCGTGCTGGATCTGGGATCTATTTCCTATCATTCCGGAACACAAAGTTACAGGACAGACGCCAGCAACATCAACCTTACGGGAAATCTGTCAGAGATCTTTAAGTCAAACGATGCACTTTCAGGACTGGGTGACACCTTGAGGAAGATGTTCAATGCCACACAGTTTTCGCAGGCCTATTCGGTAAAATTACCCACCAGAATATTTATTGGAGCCGAATATAACCTCAAGGAACATGGCGGTCGCATCTCTCTGCTTTTCGCCGACCAGTTTTTCACAGGGTACAGCAACATGGCAGCTTCGTTAGGTTATGATTACTCGCTAGGAAAACATTTGAACTTTAAAGTGAACTATACATACATCAAAAACAATCCTTTCAATGTCGGCGCAGCGTTATCGTTTCAGTTCAAACCCATACAGCTCTATCTTTACACGGATAACATCCTGACGATTTCGTGGAAAAATTCCAAATACGCACAGTTTGGTTTTGGGCTCAATGTTCTGATTCCCAACAAAAACGGGGAGAAAAAAGAACTGGCACCTGATGCACAAACAGACGACATCATTGTGCCTTAAAACGATCCTCAGGGAATAATCAAAATATGATTCTGTGAACACCAATGGGATAATCCTCGTGCAGGTGTTCCAGAATCTTTTCATAATCTTCGCTCCGGTTCACAAAATCCAGATTATTCGTATCCAGGATCAGTATGCGCATGTCGCTTTGCTGCCTGATAAACTCAAGATAGCCATCCTGTATCTTGGCAAGATAATCATCCTGAATTTCCTGCTCATAAGGTCTTCCCCTGAGTTTAATATTCGACTGCAGTCGTTCCGTATCCACGTATAAATACACCAGCAAATCGGGTTTGGGAAGCTGATTGAAAATGATATTAAAGAAACTGGTATACAACTTGAATTCATCTTCCGGCAAAGTCTTCCTGGCAAAGATCAGCGACTTGATGATGAAGTAATCACTGACGGTAAAAGTCTTAAACAGATCGTAAGTCCCCAGTTGATCCTTGAGCTGCTGATATCTGGAGGCCATGAAAGACATCTCAAGCGGGAAGGCATATTTGTCGGGCTCTTTATAAAACTTGGGTAGAAAAGAATTTTCTTCAAATTGTTCTAATATCAAACGGGCATTAAAGTCATCCGCAATTTTGGTAGCCAGAGAGGTTTTCCCGGCACCGATATTTCCTTCTATGGCAATAAAATTATACCTCATGTAACTGCGTGCTTTGGAACTTCCATACTCTTCCAAAATCCCGGCATTCATCCAGCAGCTGATGGCAGCTTTCATGAAGAACCGGATGTTTCTTTTCAGCTGCAATTTCGACAAGAGGCATCAGGGTAAAGCGTCGGTTTTGCATTTGTTCATGCGGGATTTTCAGTTCGGGAAGCGAGAAAACGGCTTCATCAAAAAATAAAATATCTATGTCTATGGTTCTGGACGTATAAGATACAACCGATTTACGAATTCTGCCTAGCTTCTTTTCTATCTGCTGTGTTTTTTTTAATAAATCCAAAGCACTCAAAGAAGTTTCCACAAAGACCACCTGGTTCAGAAACATTTTCTCGGCTTCGAAGCCCCATGGCTCTGATTCATAGATCGAAGAGCGGTTTGATATTTTACCTACTTCTTTCTCTATCAATTCTTTTGCTGAATTCAAATACCCGATCCTGGAGGATATGTTACTGCCCAGTAAGAGATAAACTTCATGTTTTGCGGTCATGAAGCAAAATTAGAAAAAAGGCCAAAGCATGGGAAAGAAATCCGGGTAAATAATTAACAACATGACCGAAGAATACGAACAACGGAATGGGCTTTAGTTCTGTTTTTCTTCATAGAGACGGTTCATGAGTGAAAGGATTTTACGACTATAATATTTGTCCGATGCCCATTTTCCGCTCAGCTGATCGATCGTCTTGATAGAACCTCTTTTCACAAACCTGAACCGGGTATCTACAATGGGATTCTTCAGGCTTGCCTTGGTAGCATAAGCTTTCAGGTGCTGAATATGGGCCCTGATACCAACTCTTACAGAGGGGAATGAAAGTCCATGTGAGCCGTCGGAAGCCACACCTAAACCGCAAAAGTTATTTTGCTGCGGCTTGACGCTGCCGCCGTATTTCAGGAATCCTGTTTCCAGGCACATCTGGCTAAAAGCCACATCATAATTTACACCTTCTTTGTCTGACTCCTGAATGTATATGTGTGCTATTTCGCGCGCCCGGTTATTCGAGATACCAGGATTATGAGTTTCAAGAAATTTCGCCAGCGTGGTCAGGCTCGATTTTCCCGTTCCCATGATCGCGGGTTCTTTCACCGTCAACTTGGGGGCAACAGGTGCCGACGGAAAACCATAACTTTTGTTGTAAAACACGGTCGGAACAAAAACACAAAAGTCTTTAAACCTAAACCTGAGAACATAGGTTTCACTATGATGAAGTGTTGGATTCAGCAAAGTGAACGGGGTATTGCTTTCTTCCGAAAAAATCCCTCTGCCGCCGATCATCAAAATGGCGAACAACAGCGAAAACCGCAGGAATAACTTTGGAAAACGGCTGTTTACCGGGCGTTTTTTCATGATATAAAAGTGCCATAGTTCCCACTAAATTTTACTTTGATGGCTCGTTTTTTTTAAACACATATTTGTTAATATTGTGTGATGAAAATAAAAATTCAAAACCCGACACGATGAAACAGTTTTTCAAGTTTATGCTGGCTTCTTTTGCCGGAACCCTACTCATGGTTATTCTGATCCTGATCATTTTCGTAATCATGATCACTTCTATCGCCAGTATGGCGCAAAAAGAAAGTGTAAAAATAGAACCGCATACGGTCCTGCGGATAGACTGGAATCTCCCGATTCAGGACAGAGGCAACCAGAATCCTTTTGCCAACTTCGATTACACGACTTTCAAAGCCAAAAAATCAATGGGCCTGAATGACGTCCTTGCCAATATTGACAAGGCAGCCAAAGATCCGGATATCGATGGGATTTTCCTGGACATGGAAACTGTTCCTGCCGGGCTTGCTACCACCGAAGAAATTCGTAACAAGCTGCTGGATTTCAAGAAAACCGGGAAGTTCATCATCAGTTATGCTAACAACTACGATCAAAAAGAGCTTTATCTTGCCAGCGCCGGCGACAAGATCTATTTGAATCCGGAAGGTCTGGTTCTGCTCAAAGGGTTGACGGCACAGGTCATGTTCCTGAAAAAACTCATGGACAAGCTGGACATCAAGGCACAGATCATTCGAGGACCTAACAACAAATACAAAAGCGCCGTTGAGCCACTGATGTTAGAAAAAATGAGCGATGCAAACCGTCAACAGATGAAAGATCTGCTGGGGACCTTCTGGGACAACATGCTGACGGCGATCTCCAAAAGCCGGCACATTTCCGTCCCGGAACTCAACAAACTTGCCGATAATCTAACACTTTCGAACGCAAAAGAAGCCGAAAAATACCATTTAATAGACGGGGTTATCTATCGTGACCAGGTATTGGATTCACTCAAAAAGCTTACCCATGCCGGACAGAATGGGGATCTCTCGGTGATCAATTTCAGAAAATATACCTATGTAAAGCCTTCGGAAGACAAAAAAGAATTTACCAGAAATGCCATTGCTGTGATCTATGCTCAGGGAGATATCGGCCAGGGAACCGGCTCCGACAACAGTATCGGCTCTGCCACACTCTCCAACGCCATTCGAAAAGCCAGAAAAGACAAGTATATCAAGGCGATCGTGATGCGCGTTAATTCGCCGGGAGGCGATGCACAGGCCGCCGATATTATCAGGCGTGAAGTAGCCCTGGCTGGAAAGGCCAAACCTTTTATTGTTTCGATGGGTGATTATGCCGCTTCAGGCGGATACTGGATTTCTACCAACAGCAATTACATTTTCGCTGAACCAAACACCATTACCGGTTCCATTGGTGTTTTCGGCATCATTCCTGATTTTCAGCAGTTTTTCGATAAAAAGCTGGGGATCACCTTCGATAAAGTCATGACCAACAAAAATTCCGATTTTGTCGACGTCATGGCTCCGTTGAATCCGTTGCAGAAGGAAAAACTCAACGCGGGAATTACCCGTATCTACGAAGAATTCACTGCATTGGTTGCCAGGACCCGTCATTTGAGACAGACTTATGTCGACAGCATTGCCCGCGGGCATGTCTGGTCAGGAACAGAAGCTCTGAAGCTGGGGCTTGTAGATAAAATGGGCGGACTTCAGGATGCCATTGCTTATGCTGCCAAAGAAGCCAAACTGGGGAAAGATTACCGGATAGTGAATTTCCCGAAAAGAAAAGATATCCTGCAACAGTTTGTTGACGAACTGAGTGGAGATGCACAAGCCAGGATCATTTCAAGTAAACTGGGAAACTGGGATACTTATTTCAACCAGATAAAAACATTTGAAACTATGAAAGGCGTCCAGGCAAGGCTGCCTTTCGCAATGCAAATACAGTAAAAAATCACGTTAAATGCTGTAGGCCGGCGGAGAAAATTCTCCGCCGGTTTTTTATATATCGGGATTCTGCTTTCCTGAAACTTTTATGCCTACCTTTGACCTACATTCCTAACCTGAGAGCTTTTCGAGCCTGTCGACCCTTAAAAACTTGCATGCAGAAATTGACTTAAACTGATCTAAGAACATCAAGATAAACACCTAACGAATTCATTTATGAAAGCACATTCCGCAAACCTGATCAATTCCATAGCACTTGTTGTGATCGGCTTATGGGATTATGTTGCAGCACAAGCTCTTTCTTCCTCCAACATGATTCCCGTGGCGGCCGGTATTATTCTGTTATTTCTTTACATCGGTGTGAAAAAGGAGGATAAAATCATCGCACACATTGCGGTGGTCATCACCCTATTGGTTATTCTCAGTTTGATAAAACCTTTCGTGGAAGCCATTGAAAGCAGTGACATAAGCTTACTTATTCGTAATCTGATCCTGATACTTACAGGGATACTGGCGATGGTATACTTTGTAAAAAGCTTTATTGACGCCCGCAGGAACAGATAATACCGATGCAATGTTCTGTCCCGAATCGGGACAAATTATGACACAATACGAAACAAATATCATCCTATTTGACGGCCTCTGCAAACTCTGCCATTTTTCGGTCCAGTTCGTCCTACGGCATGACAGCGGTGAAAAATTCCTGTTTGCGCCACTGCAATCTGCTACAGGTAAATTGCTTTTGAAGAAGGCAGGCCTTCCGGCCAATTATCAGAACGGTCTGGTATACACCGATGGGACCGCGTTTTTTCTGGATTCCACAGCTGTTTTAAAAATTTCGAAAGAATTAGACGGAATCTGGAAATTCTTTTACGTTTTTATCGTTATTCCAGAAAAATTCCGGGACGGCCTGTATCATTTCATTGCAAAAGTCCGCTATCAGGTTTTTGGAAAATATCAGAGCTGTCCGACTCCCAACAGTGAATCAACGCACCGCTTTTTAGATTAACATCCGTTATCTAACCAAATCGGCCACAGCCTGAACCCACGGATCCATATCATTCAAGCTGTCAACGACCATTAGGATTTCCCCGCCATTCTTTTTGTACAGTTTGGCGTAATCGATACCAAGTTCAACGGTAGTTTCAAGACAATCGGCGACAAATGCTGGTGAAACCATCAACAATTTCTTCGCGCCCTTCTTTGCCAGAGAAACCACGGTTTCATCCGTAAATGGATGCAGCCATTTCCTGGACAGCCGTGATTGAAAGGCAACCGTGTAGGCGGATGAAGGCAATCCCAACTCCTGTGCCAGCAGTCGTGTTGTATGATAACAAGTGGCTTTGTAGCAACTTTTACCGTGCTCCGGCATTTCCCGCGTACAGGTACATTTTTCCTCCGAAAAACCGGGATGCACCCGGTCAAGATGTCTCAAGGGCAATCCATGATAGGAAAAAACCACGTGGTCGAATTCTTCCGGGTGATAGGATTTGATACGCTCCGCGAAAGCTTTTACAAAAACCGGATGATTATAAAACTGTCCCTGAAACCGCACCTCCGGAAACACAGGCCACTTCCTGATCTTTTTCATTATGTAATCTACCACCGTCCCGGTTGTGGAAGATGCGTACTGCGGAAACAACGGAAAGACAACCACTTCCTGAAGATTCTTATTCCGGATTTCTTCCAGCACCTTTTGTAAAGAAGGATTCCCGTATCGCATGGCTGGAAATATCTGATAATTTTCGCCCAGAAGCTTTTGTAGTTTTTCCGTCAGGCCGTTCAAGTACACCAAAATAGGTGACCCTTCAGGAGTCCATAACTGCCTGTACAAACGGGTGGAATTCTTGGCCCGAAAAGGAACGATGATCAGGTTAACCAAAATTTTCTGTGCCAGCCAAGGAATGTCAATCACCCTGCGGTCGTTCAGAAACTGCGTCAGAAAGCGCCTGACACTTTTCACTTCCGGCTTATCCGGAGTTCCCACATTTACAAGAATAACTGCTTTTTTCGCGTTTTCCATAATTTACAGGTTAACCCAGTCGATGTCTTTTTTGAGTAAATCCAACGTTTTCTTTTCGGCACTGCTATCATCTGGGGTATCCTGATAACGCCAGTTTGCCTGAGGTGGCAGGCTCAGCAGGATCGATTCCGTATTACCTCCGGAAGCAAGTCCGAATTTTGTCCCACGGTCATAGAGCAGATTAAACTCCACATAACGTCCGCGCCTCACAAACTGCCATGCTTTCTGGTCCCCGGTATATTTCAGGCTGCTTTTCTTTTTGAGGATCTCCGAATAAACTTCCGGATACAGGTTTCCCAGTGCTGAGGTAAAGCTCAACAGCTTTTCAAATTCTTCCTCATTCGCAGGCACCATTTGGTCGAAGAAGATCCCTCCTATGCCCCGGGTTTCATCACGATGTGGAAGAAAAAAATAGTCGTCTGCTTGTTTTTTAAAAACCGGATAAAAATTCACGTCAAACTGATCACAGGTTTCCTTCAGCTTATCGTGAAACCAGGATGCCTCCTCAGTATCAACATAATGCGGCGTCAAGTCAATACCGCCGCCAAACCAGGAAGACCCATTATCCAGCTCAAAATACCTGATATTCATATGGATAATGGGAACCATCGGGCTCACCGGATGAATGATGGAAGAAACCCCTGTAGCCGAAAAGCTGCTGGCAGTCTTCCCGGCCATTTTTGCCATTTCCGGACTGTACTTGCCGGATACATAAGAAAAATTGATGGCCGCTTTCTCTATTTTATCACCATTTTCCATGACACGGGTCATCCCGGATCCGATTTCTTTTTCCCATGTATCTTGCGAAAACCGGGCGGAACCATCGGCTCTGTCAAGCATGTCACAAGCCCTGTCCTGAATTTTTCTGTACTGCAATGCCACCGATGAAATCACGCTTTTTCCCATGACGCCACTTAAATATATGGATGAAAAATATCCTGGTTATCTCTGAAATGAATTGAAGGCAAAGGTAAAAAAATTCAACGTCGTTTTCGGCAGGATAATATTTCACAATTTCGTAACGCAAAATCCTATTGTCAATTAACAAAGTTTTTTACGATATTTGAGCAACTAAATCCTATTAAATTCTGTTTATATGAAAACATATACCAAACCATTCGTTTTATTGGTTTTTTTACTAACCGTATCGCTCGGTTCCTGTAACGGGCCGACTCCTGAAAAAAAAGCCAAAACTCCCGATATAAAAGTTCAGGAAATGACCATCAGTCAGATGGAAAACGGATTCCGTAACCATCAGTTTACCATCCGTCAGATAGTACAGACTTATATTGATCGTATCAAAGATATTGACCGGAGCGGTCCTACATTAAACTCCATCATCGAAGTGAATCCGGATGCATTGAAAATTGCCGATTCTCTGGATAAGTTGTTGGCAGAAGGCAAAGCCAGAGGACCTTTGTTCGGAATTCCGGTGGTGTTGAAAGACAACATCGACACACACGATAAGATGAGTACGACGGCCGGATCCAGGGCCCTGGCCGGATCCCATCCGTTGCAGGACAGCTGGGTAGCCATGAAACTTCGCGGGGCCGGCGCCATTATCCTGGCAAAAGCCAACTTGAGTGAATGGGCTAATTTCCGTTGCACTTTCTCTTCCAGCGGATGGAGCGGTGTAGGCGGACAAACACGGAATCCCTATATCATAGACCGGAATCCTTGCGGATCCAGTTCAGGACCCGGTGTTGCCGTCTCAGCCAACCTTTGTATGTTCGGCATCGGCACCGAAACCAATGGTTCCATCGTATGTCCCTCTAACGCCAACGGCATTGTCGGCATCAAACCTACCGTTGGACTGATCAGCCGCAACGGTGTGGTTCCCATTTCATTTACACAGGACACTCCCGGCCCGATGGCCAGGACCGTTACCGACGCAGCCATTGCGCTGGGCACTATGGTGGGCGTGGACCCCTCCGACAGCAAGACGCTGGCTTCCAAAGGACATTATTACACCGACTATACGCAGTTTTTAAAGCTGGGCAGTATCAAAGGAAAACGCATCGGCTGGCTCACCTCGTCAGAAGGTATAAACTACAAAGTTGACACACTCATGCATCGCGCCGTTCGTTATCTGGAGAGCCAGGGTGCTACCATTGTGAAGGTCAAAAGGATTTTGCAACCCAAAGTGGGAGCCGAATCCTTCCAGGTTTTACTGTATGAATTTAAAGACGGACTGAACAAATATTTCAAAAGCCTGGGGCCCGATGCCAAAATCAAGAATCTAAAAGAGCTGATTGCATTTGACAAACAGGATTCCATTGAGCTGAAATATTTCGATCAGAGCCTGCTGGTCAAAGCAGAAGCCAAAGGCGATCTGAACAGTCCCGAATACAAGAAAGATCTGAAATTGATGCTGGAAGGCAGCCGGAAAGAAGGCATCGATCGCGTGATGAAAGAATATCATCTGGATGCCATCATCGCTCCCACCGGCGGACCGGCATGGAAAACCGATCTGGTGAACGGAGACAATTTCTCTGAAAGCAGCTCTTCGCCTGCTGCCATTTCAGGTTATCCGAGTATTTCGGTCCCCATGGGATTTATACAGGGTCTGCCTGTGGGTATTTCTTTCTTCGGCAGAGCCTGGAGCGAACCCGAGCTTATCAGCATTGCCTACTCCTACGAACAGGGAACGCATTACAGACAAGCACCTAAATACATGATGGGAAAGTATTAGAAATCCAACTTTGAAAGATTTCAATCCTTAAAATTCAGATTCCAAAAGCGGCAAAATGCGTATCTTGCCGGCCATGAAAGATCAAATTCAGGTCATCGGCTTTGATGCCGATGACACGTTGTGGATCAACGAACCTTACTACAGAGAGACAGAACGTCTTTTCGCCCGGTTGATGAGCCCCGTGGCAGATGAAGAAACTACCATGAAGGCGCTTATCGATATGGAGGTCAAAAATATCCCACTGTATGGATATGGTGCCAAGGGTTTCATGTTGTCTATGATCGAAACTGTCCTTCAAATTGCCGGGGAAGACACCCAGCCGGAGTTTATCGAAGGCGTACTTTCCCTGGGAAAGGCACTCCTGGCCAAACCGGTGGTTTTACTCGACGATGCGCAAAAGGCCTTGCAGCAACTGAAAGATCAATATAAACTGGTCCTGGTGACCAAAGGCGATTTGCTGGACCAGGAAAGAAAACTAAGGAAATCGGGACTTCACAACTGCTTCCATCATATCGAGATTCTCAGTGATAAGAAGGAAAACAACTACCGGAAGCTGCTCGGTAACCTGGGCGTTCAGCCTGAAGCTTTTATGATGGTGGGCAATTCCCTGAAATCAGATGTCATTCCTGCTCTAAAAATGGGTTCATGGGGCGTTTACATCCCCTATCATACATCCTGGATCCATGAAAGAACCGATGAAAATCCAGGAAAATGGGATCAATTCATGGAACTTGAAAGCCTTTCGAAACTGGCAAACCTCATGAGAAAAAACTGATCCCCAGGTTGAATTTTTCCTTTTAAAATTTACCTCCCTCATTTCCTGGAGAGAAAATTTAAAAATAAATTTGGTTTATATTATAAACTACTTTATATTTGTAATGAATTTTAAATCTAAAGTACTATGGAAAATACAGAATTAACACCTGAAAAAAGCTTTGAGCTTATCAATCAGGTCATCACCAACGCCCGAAACCGGGTTGAAGAAAACGGATTTATTTATGCCTTTTGGGGATTGCTGAGTACGGCAGCGGCACTGGGTCAGTTTTTCCTGTTGAAAAACGGTTATTTCAATATTAACTACTATCCTTACTTTATCATGCCCCTGGGGGCCATCTATACAGGATTCTATTTTTACAAAAAGAAAAGAGGCGAGCAAAACCAGATTGGAAAGATCCTGGGTGTTTCATGGTCGGCGATTGTCTTGAATGTCTTTATCTTGAGCTTCCTGTTTTCTGGCAACTTAAAGGAAAACCTCATTCCCATCCTTCTGGTTCTGTTGGCCGTGGCCATCATCATATCTGCTGGGATCACCAAAAATCGCCTGATCCTGGTTGCCGGGCTCGTGATGAACCTTGCCGGATTGTTTTGTTTCAGCGTATCATGGGCGTACCAGCCACTGCTTCTGGGTATTGTGTCGGCGGTTACCATCTTGCTGCCCGGTATTATTTTGATGGCAGAACAAAAAAAGAGACAACATGTTTAAGGATCTGGATCCCTTATTGCATTCTCAGCTCAGGCTGGCCATCATGTCTTATTTGCTGGTCCGCGGTAAATCGGATTTCAAAGAATTGGCAAATCTGACCCAGGCCACAGCCGGGAATTTAAGCATACAGATCAAAAAGCTGGAAGAAGCGAATTATATCCGCTCAAAAAAAGGTTTTTTGAACAATTATCCGCATACCTCCATCGAGATTACCAAAACAGGCATCGATGCTTTTGAAAAATATTCAAAAGCCATCAAACAATATCTCAATCCCGAATCGGAATAAATACGACGTCCGGCAAAAAGGTTCGCATCCAGCCTGGATTAGGACTGTAACCCTTTAAGCTGTTCCTCCAGTACCTGGATGCGGGCTTCTGCATCGGCCTGTTTTTGTCGTTCTTTATCAACGACCGCATCAGGAGCATTGTTGACAAAGCGCTCGTTAGAAAGCTTTTGGATCACGGATTTCAGGAAGCCACGGGTATAATTGAGCTCTTCCGCAATTTTATTGATTTCGGACTCAACATCCACATTTTCATTTCTGGGAACGTAGTATTCCTGCGCCCCCACGGTAAAGACCAGCACCCCTTCAGGTTTTTCAGGAACAATTTCGACATCAGAAATATTGCCCAACTTCATGACCACCGGATAAAAGGTACATTCCGCATTCTCTCCTTCGCGCACTTTCAGTTCGATGGGATCCCGGTTCAGGATGTTATTTGCTTTGCGGATATTCCGGATCCCTATGATGATCTGTTCGGCTTTATCAAAGGCCTCAAGAATTTTATCGTCCCAGGGTTTCGGAACCGTCATGTCAGAAATGATGATATCTTCTCCTTCCCTGCGTTCGCGCAAATGATGCCAGACATCTTCTGTAATAAACGGCATGAAGGGATGCAACATTTTCATCAGGGACTCGAAGAATACGATGGTTTGCTCGTAAGTCTGAGCATCGATCGGCTGCTGGTAGGCAGGTTTCACGATCTCCAGATACCAGCTGCAAAAAGTATCCCATACCAATTTGTATCCGGACATCAAAACATCCGAAATCCGGTATTGAGCATAATATTGCTCCATTTCATCCGCTACCTGATTTATCCTGGCCTCAAACCAGCTTATCGCAAGCTTGTTATATTCAGGAGTCTCCAGATTCTCATCGACGTTCCAGCCTTTCACCAGACGCAAGGCATTCCAAATTTTATTGCTGAAATTACGTCCTTGTTCGCAAAGACTTTCGTCAAAAGGCAAATCATTTCCGGCAGGAGCCGTCAACAGCATTCCTACACGCACCCCATCCGCACCATACTGGTCTATCAAACCGATCGGATCCGGTGAATTTCCCAAAGTCTTTGACATCTTACGACCAATCTTATCACGGACGATACCCGTATAGTAGACATTCCTGAAAGGAACATCCTTGCGATATTCCAGACCGGCCATGATCATACGGGCTACCCAGAAGAAAATGATGTCCGGAGCTGTTACCAGATCGTTGGTCGGGTAATAATAGTTTATCTCGTCGTTGTCAGGATACCGGATTCCGTCAAAAACAGAAATCGGCCACAGCCAGGAAGAAAACCAGGTATCCATAACATCTTCATCCTGCTTTAAATCTGACAGTTGCATATTTTCACCGAACTGATTTCTTGCTTTTTCCAGGGCTTCTTCTTTCGATTTTGCCACCACAAACTCACCGTTGGGCAGATAATAAACCGGAATCTGCTGTCCCCACCACAACTGCCGTGAAATATTCCAGTCACGGACATTTTCCATCCAGTGCCGGTAAATATTTTTAAACTTGGCCGGATGAAACTTCACTTCATCGCTTTCCACCACCTTCAACGCTTCGGTTGCCAGTTCCTTCATTTTCAAGAACCACTGTGTCGACAACCGCGGCTCGATCACGGCATCCGTCCTTTCGGAAAATCCGACTTTATTTACATAGTCTTCGATTTTTACCAGGTTACCGGCTTTATCCAGATCGGGAATAATCACTTCACGAACTTTGAAACGATCCATACCAACATAAAGCTGCGCTTTTACGTTTAAAGTACCGTTGTCGTTGAAAATATCAATGCTCTCCAACTTGTGTTTCATTCCCAGTTCGTAATCGTGAATATCGTGGGCAGGCGTAATTTTCAACGCGCCCGTACCAAATTCACGATCCACATATTCGTCTACAATCACAGGGATCACACGGTTTACCAAAGGCACGATGACCTTTTTCCCGTGGAATTTCGTGAAGCGCTCATCTTCAGGATGTACACAAACAGCCGTATCCCCCAGGATGGTTTCCGGGCGCGTGGTAGCAATGGTGAGAAAATCATCACTTCCTTCCACGGCATAACGCAGATAATAAAGTTTGGACTTTACTTCTTTGTGGATCACTTCCTCATCGGAAACAGCGGTTTTAGCCTGCGGATCCCAGTTCACCATACGGATGCCGCGATAAATCAGGCCCTTGTTGTATAAATCAATAAACGTATCGATAACCGATTCGTACAGGCCTTCATCCATCGTGAAAGCCGTCCGCTCCCAATCGCAGGAAGCCCCCAGTTTTTTGAGCTGCTCCAGAATGATACCGCCATGTTTTTCTTTCCATTCATACGCGTGATTCATGAATTCTGCACGCGTCAGCTTGCTTTTATCAATCCCCTCCTGCGTGAGTTTGGCTACCACTTTGGCTTCGGTGGCGATGGAAGCATGATCGGTACCTGGCACCCAGCATGCATTTTTTCCCTGCATCCGGGCACGGCGAATCAACACATCCTGAATGGTATTGTTCAGCATGTGCCCCATGTGCAACACGCCTGTAACATTTGGAGGCGGAATCACGATCGTATAAGACTCTCTTTCATCGGGTTCCGAATGAAAATATCTTTTCTCCATCCAGTGGCGATACCACTTTTCTTCCGTCTGCGCGGGATTATATTTGCTGGGAATTTCCATCTATTTCTTCTCTCTTTTTTCGAAGGGGCAAAGCTACAAAATATTGTGAAAAACAAATAGTGCTCAAGCAGATCGGGATGTGAAATCGTACAAAAAGTCAACCTGTTAAATTCCATATCCAATTGAAATGAACTTATCATTGAACCAGTTGTAAAAACTTGAAAACCGTGCTGTGAAATAATATTTTGTACTTTTGCTGCCTTAAAACAATTCTAAACATTTAATCCATTATCATGAAAATAGGAAAAAATAAAGTGGTGACCATGACCTACACCCTGCGTTTACATGACGAGCAAGGAGAAGTTGTTCAGAAGGTAGACGAAAAGAGACCTTTCGTTCAGTTGTTTGGGGTCGGAACATTGTTGCCTGCATTCGAAGAAAACCTGGATGGTCTTGAAAAAGGAGATACTTTCGGTTTTGAATTACATGCTGAACAAGCTTATGGCAATCCTTCGGACGAAGCCATTATTGAGTTGGAAAAAAGTATTTTCGAAATTGACGGACAGATTGATACAGAGATGGTTGCTGAAGGTAAAATGGTAACCATGCAGGATCAACACGGAAACCCCATCGACGGTAAAGTGATCGCGATAAAAGAGGAGAGCGTTATCATGGATTTCAACCATCCTTTGGCTGGAGAAGACCTGTATTTTTCAGGAAGCATTTTGGATGTTCGCCAAGCCGCACCGGAAGAAATTTCACACGGTCATATTCACGGACCGGATGGCCACCATCACCACTAAGAAGTTATTTACCAATCAGAAAGACAGCAGGCTTTTTATTAAAGTCTGCTGTTTCTTTTTTCCA